>NZ_JAHLZB010000006.1:0-80511 GCF_025128255.1 Synechococcus sp. CS-205 | reverse complement strand
CTTTTGCCGAAGCCTGTGGATGCGCTTCTCCTCATCCCAGAATCCACGCTGTCCCATTCAGCTGTGTTGAACTGAACCAATTCTATTGCATATTTCATAGGCTGTCAGGGAGCGCCGTAGATTTTTCGAGGTGCCCTTATGCATGACTTGCTTCCAATTACTCACCCTGAATTTAGGAACGCAAAGGTAGTTGATTACGAGGTACGGCGCTATCCAGATTCTGTGTCTCTCTTCTCTCCCGGCAGTTTTAGGAAGCGCCCACCCTTGGAAACCTCAGTAGAGACGATCGTCTGCGCTGGTGACTGGGTGCGGATGGGCGACAAAGAGCATGGTGCCAAAGGTCTTTGTCAGGAAAGAGCCTATGTTTGTGGGCTGGAAGCAGGAAACTCCCTGATCAGGCGCAAAATCGTCAAAGGGTCGAATCAATCGAAGACCATCCAACATTCGGTCGTTCCAATTCGTGCTGATGAACCTCAAGTAGTTCTAGGCCGTATTCTCAATAAAATCATGATGGATCAAATTGATGCCTTTGGCCTGACACTTCCTTGGTTTGACTCATAGCGATCAAGTTATCATTTAAATGTAGATGTGGCGGGGAGCGGGCTTCTCAACCCAGCCCGCCCAGGCGGCGGATGAGCGCGCCCACCACCACAAAAGCGATCGCCAGGGCGATGATGCCACGGATGTGCCAGGCCAGGCCACTGAGGTTGGCGTTGCTGAGGTTGAGGATCAGCCGCAGGCGGGCATGTAAGGCCAGGGAAGCGGTGGCTGCCAGCAGCAGCAGCTTGGTGCCCACCAGCATGCCGATCGGGTTCTGTGGATTGAAGAGCCCCTGGAAGTGGGGAAGGTAGATCCAGCCCATCCACAGGCCGGTGACCACCTGGATGGCGAGAGCGGTGAGGCCCAGCGGCTCGAACGATTCCTCAAAGGCGTGGATCGGCGCCGCGGTAGCGGTGGCCCGAGAGCAGATTCACGTGGTGGCCACCACCGCTGCCATCCCAGGGGCGCCGCCAGAGGGCGGAGCCTTCCTTCATCAGCTCGATCAAGGTAGCGACGATCTTCTCTTCTGCTGTGGGGCCATCGAAGGATTTGCGTGAACGGGACTTGGACGCGGCCATGGCAGGCAGAGCGCAGGACCCCGAGTGGTGACTGCGGTGAGGGCAAGGGTTCGCGCAGCTCCGCTGTGCGAACACGCGTCAGCCCTTGCGCTGCCACAGACCATGAGGACTCCTGCGCGACACCCCCCTCAGATCCGCTTGTTGATCTTCTCCAGCGCTCGCATTTCCACGTTGTCGATCTGCACCGCCACCTTGAGCCTGGAGGGTTGAGAGCGGATCTCCTCAGCGCGGCGCCGCCTGCGCAGGCCGGCTTCTGCCTGGTAACGAGCCTGCTCCTTGCGCGTCCGCTGCCGCTGCTGCTGCGCATCGCCATTACTGGCCCATGGTCTTTCTCAACCCGTTGGCAGCAGATCGGCTCAGGGATGGGCGGGACCGTGCTGCTGGTGAGCTGGCAGGGGCTGACCGCCATCGTCGAGCAGCTCCACGCTTTCCTGCTCGTTGGGGTCAGAGCGGGTGACGATCGCGATCGCCGGCTCCGTGGCGCTGAGATTCACCGGTTGATGGGGCAGATCAGCGGGAATGAAGATGAAATCACCGGCGCGGTTCACCACCCGCTGGCGCAGACCGGCGCCATAGCGGGTTTCCACCGTTCCCTGCAGCAGGTAAATCGCTGTTTCGTAGTTGCGGTGTCGATGAGCCCGGGCCTTGGCACCGGGCGGTATGACGATGCGATTGAGCGAGAGCGTGCGGGCCCCGCTGTTGGCACCGGAGATGCCCACGAATCGCCCCAGACCCTGGCGGCTGTCGTGCTGCGTGGCCGGCCGCACCGTGATCACCCCGCCGTCGCCAGGACGGCCGATCACCTCGTCAGTGCGGGCAGGTAAAGCTTGCGCCAGCAGCCCCAGTCCACAGACCAGGGCGAGAGCACGGTGATCCTTCAGCACACCCACCTCCGCAATCGCGCCAATCTGTTCCAGACCAGGCGCAGACGAGCCATGGGGTGGTGATGAACCACGCAGCCAGCTCCGCCTGGTGATCCGGACTGGCAAGAGGTATGGAGAGGCAAGCGGTTCGATGGCTGGAGTACGAGACGCGCTGGTGGGCACGACGGGGCGACACCCTCGCCAGGATTTGTGAATCGCTTTTCTTAAATGCTGCTCCCCTGCCCGCTCTGTCCCCTCACGGCTGCCAAGATCGCCGGCCTGCAGGCCATCGTGTTGCTGCTTCTCACCCTGCTGATCAAGGCCAGGATCCAGATCAAAGCGGCTTCCGCGCTGGGACTGTTCCTACTGGCCGTGCAGACGCTCGTGTTTCTGGCCGCCTCCGGCGCCCTGGGCTTGGCGGCCATCGCCGCTGGGGCTTTTGCCCTGAATCGCCGCCAACCGCAGCCGGCTTGACCACGCTGCCGCCATGGCGTCCCCTTTTGCGGGCTGCCCGTCAACGGGAAGGCCGCTCACCTTCAGCTCGGTGGTTGCAGCTCGCCACCGTCGCCGCTGATGGCACCCCACGGGTGCGCACACTCGTGTTCCGTTGCTGGGCGGATGGAGCTGCGTTGGATCTGCTCACCGATGGCCGCAGCGCCAAGCTGGCTGAGCTCCGGCAGCAACCGGCCGTGGAACTGTGCTGGCTGCTGCACAAGGCCCGCTGTCAGTTCCGCCTGCGCGGTGAGGTTCTGACGTTGCCCTCTGATGTGGAGCTTGACGAGCGGCAAAGGCACTGGCGACGCCTCACCCCCTCAGGCCGCGCTCTCTGGGGCTGGCCCGAACCCGGAGCATCGTTGGATGCCGCAGCGGCCTTTCCAGCAGAGCTCGCGGATGACACTCCATTGCCGGATCATTTCGAGCTGCTGCGAATTGCTCTGGAGCAGGTGGAGTTGCTGGAGCTAAGGGATCATCCGCACCAGCGCCGTCGCTGGTGCCGGGAAGACGGTTGGAAGGAGGAGTGCCTGAATCCCTGAAGGGGCATGCGCATGAGGCTTCAGTGGGCTCCGCTCCCCGCTGCCGCTGCGCTGAGCCCTGCCTACTTGACCAAGCTGACTGCTTCTCAGCACGAGTCTGCTTGTGGCCCTGCCAGCGAGTGGCTGGCGCTGGAGCAGCTGTTGGATCAGCTGCCGGCATCCATGCCACTGCCCTGCGGCTCACCGTCCTGCAGGGCCTGTCGGTGCATGCTGCAGCTGAGCGGATGGAGATCAGCGCCGAACTCTCCACTGAAATCCTGGCCCTCAGGGGGGGGTCTTGAATACACCGGAATTTTCGATGTGATCTGACCCACGCACGTCCCAGCTGTTTTGGGGACGGCTTTGGGGACAAGCAAATCGGGCCAATCCCTGAAAAGTCAGTCGGGGCGACAGGATTCGAACCTGCGACCTAGTGCTCCCAAAGCACCCGCGCTACCAAACTGCGCCACGCCCCGTCGAGGCGGACTCTAACTGCCGATCCCCCAGTGCTTGTGTCACCTCCGAGCGGCCCATCCGGCTCCGGTCAGGCCAGAGCGTTGGTTCCCAGCTGCACCCGCGAGCCCTGATCGCTGGAGAGCACCTCGATGCCGTAGCGGATGCGTTCCTTGAGGGCTCCCACATGGCTGATGATGCCGATCATGCGGCCCCCCTCCCGCAGCCGATCGAGCTCGTCCATCGCCAGCTGCAGGTTGTCGGGATCGAGCGTGCCAAAGCCCTCGTCGATGAACAGGGCCTCGAGGTGCACGCCACCCGAGTGGGCCTGGACGGTGTCGGCCACCCCCAGGGCCAGGGCCAGGGAGGCCTGGAAGGTTTCGCCGCCCGAGAGGCTGCTCACCTCCCGCTCCTCACCCGTGTAGGCATCGAGCACCCTCAGACCCAGGCCCGCCTGGCGGCCGCCACGGCCCCCTTCATCCGTGAGCCGCAACTGGTAGCGGCCTGAGGTCATCAGCTCCAGCCGATGGTTGGCGTAGCGGCAGATGTCGGCCAGGTAGGCCGAGAGCACCCAGCGCTGCAGGGAAATGAACGGAGCCGCCCTGCCGCAGCAGCGATCGGCCACGGCACTGAGCAGCTGCGCACGCTCCCGTCGGCTCGCCAGCTCGCCGGCCCCGGCCCGATGCTCCCGGCCCAACCGCTCGATCTCCGTCTGGGCCCCGCGGGCTTCGCTGTGGCGTTCCACGGCCCCCGTGCGGGCGGCGTCAGCGGCGACCACTACCTCCTGGGCGGCCATGGTGTCGGGCCGCTGCTCAGGCAGGTCCGTCAGATCGGGTGAGGCCAGGAGGCCCCTCAGTTCGATCACGTCCGTCTCGAACGCCCTGATCCGCTGCGCCCAGTGCTGACGCACCCTCTCCTCCTTCAGAGCCGCCTCCACGGCCTGGCCATCAGCAAAATCCGATTCGGCCAGGTCCCTCGCCAGACGGGTCGAGGCCAGCTCAAGCCCGGCCGAGCTTCTGGCACTGGCTTCGCAGCTCTTCGAAAGAGTTTTCAGCGCGACCTCCAGGGGCTCGAAGCTCTTCAGCACCAGTCGTGGATCAACGCCGTCCCCAAGCTCCCTGGCGATGTCGGCGGAGAGAGTCTGAGCCCGTTGGGTTTCCTCCGCGGCGGCCCTGGCCTGCATCGCCTGCTCCGTGCTGGCCGCCTGAATGCTCTGCTGCAGCGTCTGGAGGGCCTGGTCGTGATCGCTGATCGCCTGCTCCAGGCTGCTCACGCGCTCGGCCAGGGCCTTCGCCGCCGCCAGTGCCTCGTCTGCCTTCTGAGCCGCCCCGCGTGCGCGCTCCGGGTCGCTGGCGGCAGCGCCGGCTTTCTCCATCAGCGCCTTTCGTACTCCCTGCACTTTTTCCACGGCCACCGCAGCCTGCTGGGCCGCGCCGGTGGCCGCACTCAACTCGTGCTCCGCCGCTGTGATCGCGTCATCACTGACGGCATCCTCCAAAGGCTGGGCCGGGGCCGGATGGTGCGCCGATCCGCAGACCGGGCAAGGGGCTCCGGGCTCCAGGCCCCTGGCCAGCCGGGCCGCCATGCCGGCGATCTGCCGTCGCTGAAGATCGAGCAGGACCGCATGGGCCTGGTGGAGGCGCCCATCGGCGTCGGCCTTTGCAGCCATGCTCTCGTTCTCCCGCTGCCGGGCGGGGCCGAGGGCCTCCACGGCCAGGGCGCAATCGAGAGCCTGCTGCGCCGCCCGCCGCAAGCCATCGAGCTGGTCACGGGCGGAGCAGGCCTGGATGAAGGCAGCCCCGGCCGCCTGCCGCGCCTGCTGCCGACTTTCCCTGGCGGCAGTGCTGCTGCTGAGCCGCTCCTCCGCTCTGCTGGCCAGTGCCGAGGCTGTGGTCGCCCTGGTCCTCGCTTCGCTGGCCTTGATGGCTTGGTTGACCAGGGCATCCACCTCCGCCCGACGGGCGGCCAGATCGTTGCGCGCGCCGGCCAGCTCCTCGAGGCTGGGCAACGCCATCAGATCGAGCAGGACCACCGAAACCGGCAGAGACTGTGCAGCATCCCTGGCCCGGTTTGCGCCCAGCAGCTGCCCTTTGACGGCGGCCTGAAGCGCGCTCAGATCCTCACGAGCGGTCCGCTCGGCCTCAAGGCTGGGTCGCAGGATCTCGGCCCGCTCCGCTTTGCTCAGCCGCTGGCGGAAATCCTCCACCACCTCGTGCTTCGCCTCCAGTTCCATGAGGCGGGAGGTGGCCGCTGCGCGCCGATCCCAGCGGTCGGCCAGCTGGTCGGTGGCGGCCTTGGCCTTCTGAGCTGAATCCAGGCCAGTGCTGGCCTGCTTCAAGGCGCGCTGCGTGCCCGCCACCACTGCTGCGATCTGCTCCACCAGCTGATCCAGCCCGGCCTGATCGCCGGGAGCCTCCACGGGCTCGATGGCATAGGGGTTCCACTCATGGGCCGCCTGGCGGCGGAGCACCTCCTGGGCCCGGTTCTGCTCAGCCACCTCGGTGCGCGCGGCCTTGGCCCGCTCCTCCAGCCAGCGGCCCGCCTGCTCATAGATCACCGTGTCGAAGAGGGTTTTCAGCAGCGCCTCCCGCTCCTCGGCCCTGGCCCGCAGCACCTCGGCGAACTTGCCCTGGGGCAGCAGGATCACCTGGCGGAACTGGGGGGCATCCAGACCCACCAGCCCCTGCACCTCGCGGGTGACCTCCGTGGTACGGCTGGCGATCGGCTCCCAGTCAGCGCCGAGCAGCCGGAACAGCACCGCCTGCGGCGCCTTCTCAGTGGTCCCCTCTCCTCTGGTCTTGAGGGCGGTGTAGGCCGGGGAACGCTCCACCCGGTAGCGGGTTCCACCAGAGGAGAACTCCAGGCTCACCCGAGGCACCGCCGCGGGTTCGGCGTGATCCGATTTCAACGCCTTGACGCTGCGATCACCCGACACCTCGCCGTAGAGCGCGAAGCAGAGGGCATCGAGCAGGAAGGTCTTGCCGGCACCGGTGGTGCCGTGAATCAGGAACAGCCCCTCCTGGCTGAGGGCATCGAAGCCGATCTCCACCGGCTCGGCATAGGGCCCGAAGGCCTCGATCCTGAGCTGGTGGGGCTTCAACGCTCCCCTCCCTGGCCGGCCGCCTCCAGCGCTTCCCGCAGCAGCTCGGCCTCGTCTTCGTTGGCGGCGCGCCCCTGCTGGTCAGCGAAGAACGCCGAGGCCAGCTCAAGGGGTGAGGCGGCCTGGCGCACCTGCTGGTTGCGCTCGCTGGCGGTGGAGCGCAGCACCTCCGGCGGGCGATGGCGCAATTCGGCCACATGCGGGAAGCGCCGGCGCAGGCGGGCCATGGCCTGCAGGGGCAGCACCTCGTCGGTGAGGAGCACCCGCGCGCGCGCCTCCTCGGCCGAGGCGAACTGCGGATCCCTGAGCAGTTGCTCGATCCCGCCCTCGAGGGTGCACAGCGACCGCCCCACCTGCAGGGGCACGATCTCCACCGCTGCGTTGCCTGCGGAATCCAGCTCCACGATCCTCACCGACTTGGTGTGGTGCTGCTCTGAGAAGGAATAGGGCAGGGGGGTGCCGGAATAGGCCACCCGAGGGCCATCCAGCTGCTGGGAGCCGTGCAGATGGCCAAGAGCCACATAGTTGAAGCCGGCGAAGGCCTCCACAGCCACCCGATCGACGTTGCCGACCGTGAGCTCCCGCTCCGACTCGGAGGTCTCCCCGCCTGCCACGAAGGTATGAGCCACCAGCACCGAACGGTGATTGGGCCGCCCCTGCAGATCCCGGCGGATCCGATCCAGTGCCATTCGGGTCACCTCGTCATGGCGCAGGCGGGTCGGGGGCACCTGGTCGCCCCCCACCTCCAGGGCCCTGGCCAGGCCAGGGCCATCCACGGCCGGCTCCAGGAAGGGAAGCGGGTAAACCGCCACCGGCGCTCCCCCCAGCCGTGGGCTCACCAGCACCGGCTCATGGGCCCGGCGCACATCGCCCCGGATCGTCACCCCGAACGAGGCCAGCAGCGGGTCGTACACCGACACCCGCACATGGGAATCGTGGTTGCCTGCGATCGCCACCACAGCTGCACCGCTCTGACGCAGCTGGGCCAGGGTGTCGTTGAACAGCTGCACAGCCTCGGCCGGCGGGATCGCCCGGTCGTAGAGGTCGCCGGCGATCAGCACCGCATCGACGGCCCCGTCCCTGGCCAGTTCAACGATCCGCGCCAGGGCCGCCGCCTGCTCCTGGAGCAGCGAGGCCCCATGGAAACTGCGTCCCAGGTGCCAGTCGGAGGTGTGAAGCAGGCGCATCGCCGGGAGCTCGCGCTCAGTTTCTCCCTGGCCTCGACGCTACGCGGACGTGCGCTCCGGCCTGCGGGCGCCAGACTTGAAACCAACAACGGTCACGCCGGCGGGGGCAACCGTGATCAAGGCTGTGTTGCTCGATCTCAACGGTGTCCTCTTCGAGGACGGCAGCCCCTGTTCCGGGGCTGAGACCACGGTGGGCTGGTTGAGGCAGAAGGGGTATCGGCTGCGCTTCCTCACCAACACCGCCAGCCGCTCGCGTGAATCGCTCCAGCGGGATCTTGAGCGGATGGGCCTGGGGCCTGCCGATGACGAGTTGTTCACCGCGCCGATGGCGGCGCGGACCTACCTCATGCGCCATGGCCTGCACCCCCACAGCCTCGTGCATCCGGCCATCGCCCCACTCTTTGCTGATCTCCAGGCTGATGATCCAGAGGGACCTGAGGCGGACAGCGTCGTGCTCGGCGATGCCCGCGACGGTCTGAACTACGGCGCCCTCAATTCCGCCTTTCGTCTGGTGCGCCAGGGGTCTCCCCTGGTCGCCATCGGCATGAACCGCTGCTTTCGGGAGGGGGGCGAGTGGTTCCTCGATGCCGGAGCCTTTGTTCAGGCGATCGCCTGGGCTGCCCGGGTGGAGCCGATCGTGATGGGCAAACCGGCGGCACCCTTCTTCCTGGAGCTGTTGCACCCGCTCGGCCTCGCACCAGAGGAGTGCCTGATGGTGGGCGACGACGTGGAGGCCGATGTGGCCGGAGCCATGGCCGTGGGGATCGCGGGGTGCCTGGTGCGCACCGGCAAGTTCGAGGCGAAGGATCTGGAGCGCCTGCCAACCGGTGCCGCGGTGATTGGATCGATCGCCGATCTGCCGGATCTGCTCAGCTGCCTGGCCCAGTGAGGTCGGTCAGGGCGTCCAGCTGCAGTGGTTTCCGGGATAGCGCAGGGTGCGCCAGTCGCCACCGGGTGTGCTCACCTCCACGCCGATACCGATCGGGTCCTCGCGTCCATTGCTGTGCATCTGCCACCACTTCTGGGCGGCGTCCCAGGCGGCATCCATCGAATCGAAATGGTCGTCGAGGACAGGATGGGGACAACAACGCTGGTCGACCAACCGATAGAGACGCACCCCGGAGGCCTGCTGACCGGCAGGGACGGTACGGAAGGAAGAGAACGTCATGGTCCGCACATCTACAACCTCCCCATGCTGGCTGCTGTGACAGCTGATGACTGTCACCTTCATCACAAGTCACGGATCTCAAAGAATGCGTGCTGTACCCGTGGGGGCAAGGGGGACGGCTGGGCCGGTGGCCACCAGCCCTCAGCCCATCAGGGCGATGCAGTCGATCTCGACGAGGGCCCCCTTGGGCAGTGCCGCCACCTGGACGCAGGCCCGGGCCGGCGAGACCCCGGCGGAGAAGAGCTCGGCGTAGAGGGCGTTCACCTTGGCGAAGTCCGCCAGGTCGGTGAGGAACACGGTTGTGCGCACCACCTGCTGGGCCGTGCAGCCCGCCGCGCTCAGCACCGCCTGGAGGTTGGCGAGCACCTGACGGGCTTCCGCTTCCACATCGCCTCCGCCCACCAGGGTGCCGGTGGCCGGATCCAGGGCGATCTGGCCCGAGCAGAACAGCAGGCCGCCGGCCTTGACCGCCTGGTTGTAGGGACCCACCGGTGCCGGTGCGGCGTCGGTGGTGATCGCCTCGGCGCCGGTGCCCATGGCAGGTGAAAATGGTAATCCGAGTGTACGGACCAGGCTCCATCGCCACTTCCACCCCGGCTTCACGTCCCGCGCCGATCACCCCCCTGGTGGAGAAGCGGCCTGACCCGGTGCGGCTGGAGAACGTGTGGCACCGCTATCCGGTGGCCCGCGGTGGTGCTCCCAGCCAGGACTGGACCCTGCAGGGGGTGAACCTGGAGCTCCATCAAGGGGAACTGGTGGGCCTGCTGGGCCCCTCCGGTTGTGGGAAAACCACCCTGCTGCGCCTGATCGCCGGCTTCGAGCGTCCGGCCCGCGGCCGGATACTGATTCATGGCCAGGAGGTGGCCGGCCCCCATGGCTGGCTGGCGCCCGAGCGGCGTGGGGTTGGGATGGTCTTTCAGGACTACGCCCTCTTTCCCCACCTCGATGCCTGGAGCAACGTCTGTTTCGGCCTCAAGCCCCATCAGGACCGCAGCCGCGCCACCTGGCTGCTTGAACTGCTCGGTCTGAATGGGCTGGAGCGCCGCTACCCCCATGAACTCTCGGGCGGCCAGCGTCAACGCCTGGCCCTGGCGCGGGCCCTGGCCCCTGGGCCGACGCTGCTGCTCCTGGATGAGCCCTTCTCCAACCTCGATGTGGAGGTGAGGCTGCGGCTGCGGGCCGAACTGCCTGGGGTGCTCAGCCGCTGCCAGGCCAGCGGCCTGATCGTGACTCACGACCCCGAGGAGGCCCTGGCCATCTGTGATCGGGTGGCGGTGCTCCAGGCGGGCCACCTGCACCAGTGCAGCAGTCCCCGCGAGATCGTCCGGGCTCCCGCCTCCGCCTTCGTGGGCCGCTTCGTGCTGCAGGGAAACCTGCTTGATGGCCACTGGAGCGGGGATCACCTGCTCACGGCCCTCGGTCCCCTGCGTCCGGAGGAGACAGGATCGGCGGCCTCCGCCGGCCATGGTCCCGGTCCCTGGCAGGTGCTGCTGGGCCCATCGGCCTTCGATCTCAGCCCCGACCCGAGCGGCACCGCCGAGGTGGTGGCGCGGGAGTTCCTCGGCCGTGAATGGCTCTACCAGGTGCGGCTGAAAGCCACCGCATCGGCGGCGCCGATCGATCTCAGGTTCCGCCTGCCGCTCGAGCGCGACTACCCCCTCGGCCTGCGCTGCCGCCCCTGGCTGCGCCCAGGCGAACCCGCCCGCCTCTTCCCCTCCGGCCTGAGCCTCTGGCCTGTGGCGCCCCACAGCCCTGAGGGTCCCTGATCACCCCTGCCAGTGGTCCTTGCTGCGACGCCGATCGGCGAAGACCTCGGCATCACCAGCCCTGAGCATCAGGTTCGTGGCCCGCTCCAGCGCAATCGTGCTGGGGATGGTGGGTTGCTCCCGGCGCCTTAGCTCTTCCACCGCAGCCAAGCGCTCCAGGATCGCCTGCTGCTCCGCTCCCGGCTGCGGGCTGTACGCCGCCGCCCAGCGCAGGTTGGAGAGGGTGTACTCATGGGCACACCAGACGCGGGTGTCGCCGGGCAGGGCCCCCAGCCGCTGCAGGGAATGGTGCATCTCGCCGGGGGTTCCCTCAAACAGGCGCCCGCAGCCGCCCGCGAAGAGGGTGTCGCCGCAGAACAGCTCTCCATGGCCGCCGGGAACGGCAGGAAGATGAAAGGCCAAGTGGCATCTTGTGTGCCCGGGCACCTCCAGCACGGTCATGCTCCGCCCCAGCAGCTCGAACCGATCGCCGTCCTGCAACGCCACGGTCTGGAAGGGGATGCGGGCCCGGTCGGCGCCGGAGGCCAGCACCGCTGCGGCCGGCCAACGACGCAGCAGCCCAGGGGTTCCGCCGATGTGGTCGGAATGGTGGTGGGTCTGGAGCACCGCCACCAACTCCAGCCCACGCACCTCCAGCCACTGGATCACCGGTTCAGCCACAGCCGGATCCACCACCACCGCCTGCACCCCGTTGTGAAGCACAACCACGTAGTTGTCGTGCAGCACCGGGATCAGATCCACCTCGCTCTGGCTCGCGCCCATCGGTACAGTCCAGGTTGCGGTGCAAGTCCATGATCACCGTCGCTCTGGCCAAAGGGGCTCTCCTCAAGGATTCGGTGCGCTGCTTCGCCGCCGCCGGTCTCGATTTCAGCGCCCTGCTCGATGCCGACAACCGCCAGTTGATGGTGCCAAGCCCCTGCGGCAGGGCCCGGGCCCTGCTGGTGCGCAATGCCGATGTACCCGTCTACGTGGCCTACGGCCAGGCGCAGCTTGGGGTGGTGGGCGACGACGTGCTGCGCGAGCACCAGCTGCCGGTGGCACCCCTGCTGGATCTGGGCTTCGGCGGCTGCCGCATGGCCGTGGCCGTGAAGGAGAACAGCGGCTATAGCCGGGCGGCGGAGCTGCCGGCCCACTGCCGCGTGGCCAGCAAGTTCGTGCGCTGCGCTGAAGCCTTCTTCGCTGGGCTGGATCTGCCTGTGGAGCTGATCCATCTCACCGGCTCAGTGGAACTGGGTCCGATCACCGGCATGTCGGAGGCGATCGTCGATCTGGTGGCCACCGGCCGCACCCTGCGCGAGAACGGCCTGGTGGCCATTGATGAGTTGTTCCACAGCACCGCGCGCCTGATCGGCAACCCCCTGGCGCTGCGTTTCGATCTCGGTGACCTTCAGGGGATCGTCGACCGGGTCGCCACCACCACCACAGCTGCCGCGTCCGTTTCTGCCCCCTCCCTGCGCTGATGGCCGCTCTCGACCGCCAACGGCTCCGGCGTCTGCTGCCCTATCTCCGCCACGACCGGCGCCGCCTAATGCTGGTGGTTCTGCTGCTGATCCCTGTGGCTCTGGCCGCAGCGATCCAGCCGCTGTTGATCGGCCAGGCGATCGCCGTGCTGCGCGGGGAGCCCACCGCTGCCTGGCTGGCGGGGCAGACCGTCTCTCAGGCGATGCGCACCCTGGTGCTGATCCTGTTCGGAGCAGTGCTGCTGAGGCTCGCGTTGCAGGGCGCCCAGACCTACAACGTCCAGGCCCTGGGCCAGCGGCTCACCGCCCGGATCCGCGACGACCTCTTCCGCCACGCCCTGGCCCTCTCCCTGCGTTTCCACGACCGCACCCCGGTGGGCAAGCTGCTCACCCGCCTCACCAGCGATGTGGACGCCCTGGCCGAAGTGTTCGGCAGCGGCGCCGTGGGGGTGCTGGCCGATCTGGTCACCCTGCTGGTGATCGGCGTCACGATGGTCAGCATCGAGCCACGGCTCGGCGCCCTGCTGCTGGTCAGCCAGGTGCCGGCCACGCTGGTGATCCTCTGGCTGCAGGGCCGTTACCGCAAGGCCAACTACCGGGTGCGCGAGGAGCTCAGCCAGCTCAACGCCGATCTCCAGGAGAACCTGCAGGGACTGGAGGTGGTCCAGATGTTCCGGCGCGAGGCCACCAACAGCGCCCGCTTCGCCGTCACCACCAATGCCTACCGCCGTGCCGTCACCGGCACGATCTTCTATGAAAGTGCCGTCTCGGCCTTCATCGAGTGGGTGGCCCTCACCGCCGTGGCGGTGGTGCTCGCCCTCGGCGGCTGGATGGTGCTCGCCGGCACCATCGGCCTGGGCACCCTCACCACCTTCATCCTTTTCTCCCAGCGCCTGTTCGACCCTCTGCGCCAGCTGGCGGAACGGTTCACCCAGATCCAGGGAGGTCTTACTGCGGTGGAGCGGATCGGTGAACTGATGGAGCAGCCGATCGAGATTGCCGACCTGGAGCTGCACCAGCGCAGCCGTGCCGCCCAACGCTCCGGGCAGCAGCGCGCCAGCGCCGGCGAGGTGATCTTCGAGAACGTGAGCTTTGCCTACCGCCCTGATGATCCGATCCTCGCAAACCTGAGCTTCCGCATCGCCCCTGGGGAGCAGGTGGCCCTGGTGGGTCCCACGGGCTCCGGCAAGACCACGATCATCCGGCTGCTCTGCCGGCTCTACGAACCCCAGAGCGGCAGGATCCTGCTCGATGGCATCGACATCCGCGAGCTGCCAAGCGCCACCCTGCGCCAGAGGCTGGGGGTGGTGCTGCAGGACACCTTCCTGTTCAGCGGCAATGTGGCCGACAACCTGCGCCTGGACGCCCCGATCGCCCAGGCCGAGCTGGAGCGCATCTGTGCCGAGCTGGGTCTGGATCCCCTGCTGCGCCGCCTGCCCGACGGGCTGGCCACGGAACTGCGCGAGCGCGGCGGCAACCTCTCTTCAGGCGAGCGGCAGCTGCTGTCGGTGGCGCGGGTGGCGATGCGCGATCCCTCGGTGCTGGTGATGGATGAGGCCACCGCCTTCATGGATCCCTCCACGGAGGCCACCCTCCAGCGCGATCTGGAGCGGCTGCTCACCGGCCGCACCGCCATCGTGATCGCCCACCGCCTGGCCACGGTGGAGGCGGCCGATCGCATCCTGGTCCTGCGCCGGGGACGGCTGATCGAGCAGGGCACCCACCGGGAGCTGCGGGCCGCCGGCGGCCTCTACGCCGAGCTGGCGGATCTCCAGGAGCGTGGGCTGGCCCGCCTTTAGGGATCAGGGAAGCCGCTCCAGCCAGGCATCGATCAGCGCGGCCAGCTGGCGGGGGCTCTCCCGCATCGGCAGGTGACCGCAGTCCGGAATCGTGGCCAGCTCGTGGTCGGGCGCGTAGCCAGCCAGGTGGCGCACGTAGCGGGGGGCCATCACCTGATCCTGGCTACCCACGATCCAGAGGCTCGGCACCCGCAGGGTCGCGGTGAGCGAGGGCAGCTGACTGACCGCGCCGCGGTTGGTGCTGCAGGCCAGCAACCCACGGGCTGCGCGTGCCTCCGCCACCAGCGGGCTGCGGATCGCGGCCGTACCCGGCAGTCGCGCCAGCCAGCCCGGGCGGAAACGCAGGAACAGAGAGCCACCGCGACGCACCCGGGCGAAGGCCCTGGGCTGATACACCCCGCCACCGGCGGCGATCTGGATCACCCCCCGCAGCCGACTCCCCAGGGAGCTGGCGGCGTGCAGGGCGATGCTTCCTCCCAGGGAGTGGCCCATCAGCACCATGGGCGAGTCGGGATCGATCCGGCGACAGGCTTCTCCCACCCAGCGCCCGTAGCTGGCCAGGCTCGGTTGCAGGCCGGCCGGCCGGGGCTCCGATCCGAAGCCAGGGAGGTCTGGACACCAGAGGCGCCAGCGGGGTTCCAGCTCGGCGGTCAGCGGATCCCACAGCCGACCGGAAAGCATCCAGCCGTGCAGAGCCACCAGCAGCAGCCTGGGCGGATCGGGATTGAAGGCCTGGGCGGGTGCAACCAATCCCATCAGGGGGTCAGGCTCCAGCCTGCCCCGGAACGCCCTCGATCGGGCAGGATCGTGCCAATGCGTTGCCTCGGCCGTCTGGTTTGGACACTGACCCGCTCCTCGCCAGCTTCTACGGTTCAGGCTGGCGGCGTTGCCCCAGTCCGAACCCCCAGCTGGAGCTCGTGCTCAGCCTGGAGCGGGAGATCGATCTGGTGGAACTCGAGCAGCTCTGCGATGCCGTCGGCTGGAGCCGACGCCCGATCCGGCGGGTGCGCAAGGCCCTGCAGCACAGCCTGCTGCGGGTGGGCCTCTGGCGCCATGACCCCCGGGTGCCGCGGCTGGTGGGATTCGCCCGCTGCACCGGTGATGGGGTGCTGGAGGCCACGGTCTGGGATGTGGCCGTGCATCCGCTCTATCAAGGTGCCGGCCTGGGTCGGCAGCTGATGGACTACGTGCTCGAGCAGCTGCGCCGGATGGAGGTTGACCGGGTCAGCCTGTTTGCCGATCCTGAAGTGGTGGGCTTCTATCAGTCGCAGGGCTGGGAGCTGGAACCGCACCAGCGGCGCTGCGCCTTCTGGTATTCCCCCTGAGGCCTGCCCGGAGCCATCCTCGGTTTCAGGCCTGGTAATAGCGCTCCGCCAGGATCGAGGGATCGACACCCCGGCGCCAGGCGCGTCGCAGCCGGGCATTGCGCCAGGCGGCGCCCCAGACCCCCAGGCGCCGCCAGCGGCGGCCATCCACCTGCACCGGCAGGCCCAGGTCGCGGATGGGACCCAGGCGGCGCAGGCGCAGCACCAGCTCGAGATCCTCCATCAGCGGCAGGGCACGCAAGCCACCGGCGCGCTGCAGCAGCCGGCGTGGCAGCAGCAGCCCCTGGTCGCCGTAGGGCAATTGCCCGGGGCCGCTGCGCAGCCTCACGCCCCACTCCACCAGACGCAGGGCCGGGGAAGCGCCCTGGATCCCGAGGCGAAAACACCAGGGAGATTCAGGGCCGGCCATGGCCCGCTCCACAGCGGCCCACCACTGGCACGGCAGGCGCAGATCGGCATGCAGCAACAGCAGCCATGGGGCGGTGCTGAGCGCCACTCCCTTCACCAGCTGGCAGCCCCGGCCGCCCGCTGTGTGCACCACCTGCGCACCCGCCAGAGCCGAGAGGCAGGGGCTGCCGTCGCGGCTGCCTCCATCCACCACCCAGGTCTCGATCAGCCCGGCGGGAGCCATGGCCAGATCCGCCAGCAGGGCCGGCAGGTGCGCGGCCTCGTTCAGCGCCGGGATCACCACCGCCAGGGGAGCAACGCTGCCGGGGGCCACAGACCGCGTCCTCACCCCAGCCAGGGCTCCAGATCCCCTGGTCGGTCGAGATCCTGCCGTTGTGCCAGCAGCACCGGCTCCAGCCCCAGCTGCTGTGCCCGCTCAAGGGTGAGGCGCAGCACATCGGCGCTGCCCCAGGGGATTCCGCTGAACAACCCGGGCTGAGGGCCCGTCAGCCCAATCAGCCAGTAGCCGCCATCGCTGGCGGGACCGAGCACCAGGGAACGGCTTGCGAAGGCGGCGAATGCCGACTCCAGATCGGCGGTGGCCAGCAGGGGCAGATCGGTGCCGATCAGCAGCACCTGCCGGGCCCCCTCACGGCAGGCCCGCGCCAGCTGGCGCACCATCCGGCTGCCCAGGCCACCACCCCCCTGAAGCACGGCCCGGTCGGCCCCCAGGCTCTGCCCCCAGCGTCTGGCCCCCCGGGGACCCAGGCCGCCCACCGCCAGCACCAGCTCCGTTCCCCAGCCAGGCTGGTGCTCCCTTCGTCCCAGGGGCCTGGCCGCCGCCAGGGTGTGCTCACTCAGGCGCCGCTGAATGCGGGCAGCCGCCGCCAGGCCGATGCCTGCTCCCAGGCGGCTCTTGCACCGACCCCTGGCCGGCCAGCGGGCCATCACCACCACCTGACGCCAGGGCCGACGCACCGTCGCAGGGTTCACTCGCTGGATGGCAGCTCCGCCGGCTCGAGGGTGATGGTGCGGCTGCCTGAGCTCCGCCGGATGGTGATCGTCAGGGGTTGGCCGACCTTGCCCTGATCGACGGCCACCTGAACCTCGGAGGGGTTCTTGACTGCCTGGCCACCAACAGTCTCGATCAGATCACAGGGTTGCAACCCCGCCTTGGCCGCCGGACTGCCGTTGAGCACCTCCACCACCACGACCCCATCGGTCTCCGGCAGGCGGCACTCGCTGGAGGTGGCATTGATCTCCCGCGCCAGCTGGGGTGTGAGCGCCTGAAGGCGCACACCGATGTAGGGGTGGGAGGCGCGCCCCTTCTCCAGGATCTGAGCGGCGATCTGCTTGGCCTGGTTGATCGGGATCGCGAAGCTCAGGCCTGCCCCCGGAGCCTGGCGGATGGCGGTGTTCACCCCGATCACCTGGCCGCGGTCGTTGATCAGTGGGCCGCCACTGTTGCCGGGATTCACCGCTGCGTCGGTCTGGATGTAGGGCACCCGCTGGCCTTCGCCGATGGCGTTGGTGCGCTGGATCGCGCTGATGATGCCAGCGGTCACAGTGTTGTCGAGGCCGAGGGGGTTGCCGATCGCGATCGCCCACTCACCGGGGCGCACATTGCTGGAATCCCCCAGGGGCGCCACCGGCAGCTTCTGGGCCACCACCCGAACCACGGCGATGTCGGTGAGGGGATCGGCGCCCAGCACCTTGCCGTTGAAACTGCGGCCGTCCGGCAGGGTCACCGACACTTCACTGGTCCCCTCCACTACGTGGGCGTTGGTGAGAATCACCCCGTCCGAGCGGGTGATGAAGCCTGATCCCTGGCCCTGCTGCTGCTGGATCGAGGGACCACCGCCGAACAGCCCCCCCAATGGGTTGATCACCCGCTTGACCGTGTCGATGCGCACCACCGCCGGACCGACCTTCTCGGCAGCGCTGACGATCACGTTCCTACCGGCCTGCAGGGGCGCTGCGGGGGGGGCATCACTGACCCTGGGACCCGGAGCATCTGGGGCGCGCTTGGGCAGACCGGGCATGTTCGGCAGCTGGAACCCGCAGCTGCCCAGCAGGATTCCGCTGAGCCCCGCAGCGGCCAGAGCCCTCAGGCGCACGGGAAGGCCATCGGGCCGGTGGGGAGTCATGGCATGGAAGCGGAGCTGGGCCGCGAAGCGCTTCATTAAAGACTGAGCCCGTCGGTGAAGCTGCTTATATTCGGCCACTGGCTGAGAGGGGGGTGGACGGTGCAGCAGGGACAGGAGCTGTGGCACCGCGTCCAGGAGGCACTGCAGGCCAACCTCAGCAAGCCCACATTCGAGACCTGGATCCGCCCGGCCCGCTGCACCGGCTATGCCGATGGACAGCTGCAGCTGGAGGCTCCCAACAGCTTCGCCAGCGGTTGGCTGCGCAAGAACTATCTGGTCATGATCGCAGCGGTGGCCACCGACCTTGCCGGTCAGGCCATTCAGGTGGAGGTGGGAACCGCGGCGGTGCAGGAGATGGATGCGGCCCTCAATGGGTCCGCCCCCGCCGAGCGTCCGTCCAGCGCCCAGCAGACCGTGGCCGGTGCCTCGCCGGGGGCGGTGCTGCGGGCCACAGCTGGCTCCGCCGGCCCCACCGCCAGCGGCGAGACCCCCCGCCGTCCGGCTCCCGGTCTCAACCCCCGGTATGTCTTCAACCGTTTCGTGGTGGGTCCCAACAGCCGCATGGCCCACGCGGCGGCCCTGGCGGTGGCCGAGGCGCCCGGACGTGAGTTCAATCCGCTCTTCCTCTGCGGCGGCGTCGGCCTGGGGAAGACCCACCTGATGCAGGCGATCGGCCACTACCGCCTGGAGATCGATCCGGAGGCCCGGGTCTTCTACGTGTCCACCGAAACCTTCACCAACGACCTGATCCAGGCCATCCGCAAGGACGGCATGCAGAAGTTCCGCGACCGCTACCGCGCCGCGGATCTGATTCTGGTGGATGACATCCAGTTCATCGAAGGGAAGGAGTACACCCAGGAGGAGTTCTTTCACACCTTCAACGCCCTGCACGAGGCCGGCCGTCAGATCGTGATCGCCAGTGACAGGCCCCCCAGTCAGATTCCGCGGCTGCAGGAGCGGCTGATCTCCCGCTTCTCGATGGGCCTGATCGCCGACATCCAGGCGCCGGATCTGGAAACGCGCATGGCGATTCTGCACAAGAAGGCAGAGCAGGAACGCATGGCCCTGCCCCGTGACCTGATTCAGTATCTGGCGGGCCGTTTCACCTCCAACATCCGCGAGCTCGAGGGCGCCCTGACAAGAGCGGTGGCCTTCGCCTCCATCACCGGTCTGCCGATGACGGTTGAATCAGTGGCGCCGATGCTCGATCCGGTGGGCAATGAGGTGCAGGTCACCCCTCAGCAGGTGGTGGAGAAAGTGGCGGAGGTGTTTGGCGTGAGCGGCGAGGAGATGCGCAGCAGCAGCCGCAAGCGGGCGGTGAGCCAGGCCCGCCAGGTGGGCATGTACCTGATCCGGCAGAGCACCGACCTGAGCCTGCCGCGCATCGGCGATGTCTTCGGAGGCAAGGACCACAGCACCGTGATGTATGCGGTGGAGCAGGTGGAGAAGAAGCTGGCCATCGATCCCTCCCTGGCCCGTCAGCTGCAGCAGGTCCGTGATCTGCTTCAGATCGACAGCCGCCGCCGGCGCTGAGGTTCAGGTGAGCGGCAGGCTGGGGTCGAGCCCCTCCACTTCCCCCTGAAACACCCTGCTGGCGGTGATGTCCTCGGCCTGGATCGTGATCAGATCCAGCTTGGTCAGGCCGCGCCCCATGTGGTTGAAGAGCCGGTTGGCCTGACGCATGCGCGCCCGGTCGATGGCATTGCGGATCGAGCGGGCATTGGCGAAGAAGGGCAACTGCATCCGCCGCTGGATGTATTCATAGAAGGCGGCCTTGGCCTCATCGCCGAAGCGGTAGCTCTCAGCGGCGAGGATCAGCTGGGCAATGGCGAGCAACTCCGCGGCGGTGTAGTCGGGAAAGTCGATGTGGTTGGCCACCCGCGAGGAAAGCCCTGGATTCGATTGATAGAACACATCCATCTTGTCCTTGTAACCAGCGAAGATCACCACCAGATCATCGCGATTATTCTCCATCACCTGCAGCAGGATCTCAATCGCTTCAGAGCCATAATCCCGTTCATTCTCTGGTCGGTAGAGATAGTAGGCCTCATCGATGAACAACACACCACCCATCGCCTTCTTGAGCATGTCACGGGTTTTTGGCGCAGTGTGGCCGATGTACTGACCCACCAGATCATCCCGGGTGGCGGTAACGAGATGGCCCTTGCGCACATACCCCAGCCGGTGCAGGATCTCGGAGATGCGCTCGGCCACGGTGGTCTTGCCGGTGCCCGGTCGACCGGTGAACGACATGTGCAGGCTCGGGGCCGCGGTGGGGAGCCCCACCTGCTTGCGAGCCCGCTCGACCACCAGCAGGGCGGCAATCTCACGGATTCGGGTTTTCACCGGGCGCAGTCCGATCAACTCGCGATCGAGTTGATCGAGCACCTCACTCACCCCGGTGCCGTCGTAGGCGGCGCGCAGATCGACGGGGGTGTCATCGGCGCTGACCTCCGTCATGGCAGGAGAGCATCGATGGCTGCGGCGATGGCATGGTCAACAGCCTCGATGGCGCCGTCCTCCTGCTGGGGCCTCAGAGTCAGGTTGACATAGGTGCGCCCGAAGCTGATATCGGGATAGCGCTTCTCCTGCTCAGAGAGATCGTTGAGCCGCTCGAGGAAGACTCGGGTGGTTTCGTAGTCGGCGAACTCGATGCGGCGCTCCAGCCGTTCGGGACGCTGCCGGTGGGTCCAGGGCTGATCCATGGCCGAAACCTAGCCCAGCCCTTGGTTCGCCCCCAGCTCGATTCCGCCCCGGGCGAGGGCCTCCGGCGCCACGACCTCGGTGGCGGGCAGGCAGTCGATGCGGGCGATCCTGAGACGCTCCACCCAGGCGGCGGCATAGGCGTGGTTGGCCTCGCGCTCGAGCGGATCCTCGCTGGTCAGGGGGTGGGGGAAAGTGCCGGCGATGGCGGCATTGGTGACACAGAACATCGCCTTCTGGAAGCTGGTGCAGATTTTCACGTAGAGGTCGCCCAGGCCCCGCCCCTCCAGGGCGTAGTGCTGCTCCAGCTCGGGAGGCAGGTGACGGCGCATGTCCTGCATCAGCAGGCTGGGGGGGATGCCCGCCCCCATGGTCGGCAGAGGATCGGCGTAGAGAGCGCCGTAGGTGAACTGGCTCTGGTCGTGGGGGATCTGACGCGCCTGGGCGTTGAACGACACGGTGCCCAGAAAGGGTGTGCCCCTCAGAAACACCGCTTCCACGTAGGGCACCGCCACATCCACCAGGAAGGTGAGGCCGGCCTCGGGCGGAAGGATTCCGAAGGCCACTCCCCCCACGTCGACGGAGTAGGTGATCGGTGCGCCGGCAGCGGCCACCAGCCCGTCCTGAATGAAGCGCACCACCGCGGCGATGGAGTTCACCGCTCCGCTGCACTGAGCCCTGGCCAGATCCAGAAACAGATCACTCATCACCCGCCAGAACTGCCCGAGGGCGCTGGCGGTGGCGGAGGAGCGAATCTGCTCCGGCAGGAAGCCAGGAAAGCCCTGCTGCAGGGCCGCCAGCAACGGGTCGCGCCGGCAGCGCTGACGGATCACCCTGGTGCAGGTTGCGAGGAAGGCCTCGCTGTCGAGGTAGGTGTCGAGGCCGCCGGTGCCATGCCAGAGCATCGAGCGCTGGCAATACTCCGCGTACTCGAAGTTGATCCGATCGTGCAATAGATGGCGCCAGAGCCGAGCCGGGGTGAGGGCGCCGTTGAAGAAGCGGAACACCGGCAGCGGGTTGAGGAACTCGCGCTGGGCCTGGTGAATCAGGTTGAGGCTGTAGGCATCGAGCACGTGGCCATAGCTCTCGAGCACGGCCACCACCTCCAGCACATGGTCGCTCGACTCCTCCAGCAGGGTCATGCCGCTCAGCAGCCGCTCGATCAGCAGCTGGGCATCCCCTTCCGGGCCCTGAAGCTGGCCCTGGCCCTGGGATGGGCCGCAGTGGTGCGCGAGGCCGATGGTGGGCTGGTTCATCCCTGCTCCTGGCGGATGGCGGGTGTGGTGGTGGCTGAGGAGATGGCTGAATCCAGGCTGGCGGCGATCATCCGGGGCGGCAGGGTCAGAGCGAAGGAGCTCCGCTCCATCAGGCTGCCCAGACCCTGGGGCAGCAACCCGATGGCCAGGATGGCCACGGCCAGGGCCATGGCGGGAATCTGGTGACCCAAGGGGATCGAAGGCAGCACAACCTGCCGGATGGTCGGGGGAGTGTCGAGTCGCCCGAAGAAGGCCCGGTTCACCAGCAGCAGGAAGTAGACCGCCGTCAGGCCCGAGCCCACCATGCAGAGCAGGGTCTGCAGAGGGAAGGCCACCAGACTGCCGCGGAAGACCAGAAACTCCGCCACGAAGCCGGCCATGCCGGGGATGCCGGCGCTGGCCATCACGCCCACCACCATCAGCGAACCGGTGAGGGGAAGCCCCCGCTGGGGATTGAGCAGCCCCCGCAACACGTTCATGTCGCGGGTACCGGTGGCGCTGTAGACCACACCCACCAGCAGGAACAGCAAAGCGGAGATCAGCCCGTGGCTGATCATCTGGAAGAGGGCCCCCTGCAGGCTCACCGGAGTGGCGGCGGCCGCCGCCAGCAGCACATAGCCCATGTGACCTACCGAGCTGTAGGCCACCATCCGTTTCATGTCCTGCTGCTGAATCGCCGCCAGGGAACCGAACAGCACCGACAGGGCCGCCCAGCCCGCCAGCCAGGGTGCCACCACCCCCCAGGCCTCGGGGAAGAGGCCGAGGCAGAAACGCAGCAGGCCGTAGGTACCCAGCTTGAGCAGCACCCCGGCCAGCAGCACCGACACCGGAGTGGAGGCTTCGGTGTGGGCATCCGGCAGCCAGGTGTGAAAGGGCACCAGTGGAATCTTGATGCCGAATCCCACCAGCAGCGCCCCCAGCAGCAGCAGCTGGACCCCCAGGCCCACGTCCTGGGCGAGCAGGGGGTTGAAGCTGAAATCGGCACTGCCCGTGGCCAGGGCCAGCCCGAAGAAGGCCCCGAGAATCAACATCCCCGAGAGGGCTGTGAAGATCAGAAATTTGGTGGCGGCATAGGCACGGTTGCGGCCGCCCCAGATGGCGATCAGCAGCCAGAGCGGGATCAGCTCCAGCTCATAGAACAGGAAGAAGAGCAGGGTGTTCTGGGCCAGAAAAGCCCCGTTCACCGCTCCGCTGATCAGCAGCAGCAGGGCGTGATACAGACGAGGACGGCTGGTGTCTGCCGCCGTCACGGCCACGGCCACAAAACTCAGCACACCATTGATCAGCACCAGCGGCAGGGAGAGGCCATCCACCCCCAGCCGGTATTCGAGTCCGAGCGTTCCCACCCAGGGGGCCACCTCCAGCAGCTGGGGCCCGCCGATCGCTGGATCGAAGCGCAGCAGCACCGCCAGCGACCAGAACAACTGCAGCCCCAGCAGGGCCAGGGTGGCCAACCTCCACCGCTGAGGCTCAGGGTCTCCAGGCCAAACCAGCAGGAGCAGGGCCCCCACAAGGGGGATCAGCAGCAGGGCGCTCAGCATCGGCTCTCTCCACGAGTGGTGGCAGTCATCGCAGCAGCCAGGACATCGAGGTGAGCAGCAGCACGATCGCCACCACCCCCGTGAGCACGTACGTCTGCATCTGGCCGCTCACCCCCAGCCGCAGTCCCTCGGCACTGGCCAGCGACAGCCGCCCCAGCCTGTTGACCAACCCATCCACCACCCTGCGGTCGAACCAGTCGATCGCCATGGCCAGATTGGCCACCAGAGCCACGATCGTGACCCGGTAAATCCGATCGGTGTAGAAGTCGAAGGCCAGCAGGTCCTGCACCACCCGCCAATAGGACTGGATCGGCCGCGACCAGGCCTTGTGCAGGGGAATCCTGCTGCCGATCACCAGCCCCAGCACACTGCTGAGAATCAGCCAACCGAGCACCTGGGGCGAGAAGGAGGCCAGGCCAGGGACCGGATCGATGCGGGCCATGATCCAGGGGGTCACCAGCACCAGCACGGTGAGCGCCACCATCGGCACGGCCATCGACCAGTTGGCTTCAGGGGCGCGTCTGGTTTTGGGCTGGGAGGGACCCAGGAACACCAGCCTGAACACCCGGGTGAGATTCACCAGGGTGAGACTGTTGGTGATCAGCACGATGGCGGCCAGGGCCGGAGCCGTCCGCCCCAGCGCCTCCACAGTCAGGGCGAACGCCCAGAAGCAGCCCAGGGGCACCAGGGCCGTGCATCCGGCCCCACCCACCAGGAAGGCCAGGGTGGTGGCAGGCATGCGGCTGCCCATTCCCCCCAGTTCCGAGAGGTCCTGGCAGTTGGTGGTGGCGATCACGCTGCCCACGCTCATGAACAGCAGCGCCTTGGCCACGGCATGGGCAAAGAGCAGCAGCAGGGCGATGGCGGGCAGCTGCAGGGCGATGGCCACGAACACCAGGCCCATGTACGCGCTGGTGGTGTAGGAGAGCGTGCGTTTGATGTCGGCCTGGGCGATCGCCACCAGCGACCCGCCCACTGCTGTGATCGATCCCAGAGCCACCAGCACCGCCAGGCTCAGGGGCGAGAGCTGCAGGATCGGCATCAGCCGCAGCAGCACCAGGGCCCCGCAGGTGACCACCACCGAATTGCGCAGGATCGAGGCGGGGTTGGGGCCCTCCATGGCCTCATCCAGCCAGAGGTGCATCGGGAACTGGGCGCATTTACCCAAGGGTCCGGCGATCAGCCCGAGACCGAGCAGATTGCCGGCCAGAGGAGAAAGACCGGCCTGGGGGACCCAGCTGTAGAGGTCCTCGAACGTCATCACTCCGGCCCAGGCCGACAGCGCAACCACGCCCATCAGCAGCAGCACATCGCCGACCCGCTTGGTGAGGAAGGCATCGCGGGCGGCGGTGACCACCAGGGGCTGGGCATACCAGAACCCCACCAGCAGGTAAGTGGAGAGCGTGAGCATCTCCAGCAGGAAATAGGTGAGGAACAGGGAGCTGGAGAGCACCACGCCGGCCATGGCTCCTTCAAAGAAGCCCACCAGCCCGTAGAACCGGGCCAGCGACCACTCCTTGTCCAGATAGCCCAGGGCGAACACCTGAGCCAGCAGACTCAGCCCCGTGACCAGCTCCAGGCTGGCCAGGCTGGTGGGAGAGAGTTCGAAGCTCAGCCGGAGCTGCAGATCAGCGGTCTGAAACCAGTCGTGGCTGAGGCTGTAACTGCCATCGCGCAGCACGATCACCATCAGCAGGCTGCCGTGCAGAAAGGCCAGCAGCGTGACCAGGATGTTGAGGTATGCGGCGGGCCTCGGTCCGGTGAGACGGAACCAGCCGCAGGCCCAGGGCAACGCCAGGCCCACTCCGAGGAAGCCGTAGATCGGAATCAGCCAGGCCAGCTGAACGGGCAGGGGGAGAGCCGTGGGCAAGGAGAACTGAAACGACTGCTGGCCGACAATTCAAGGCCAGGACGCCAGCTGAATCCAGTTGTGGCGCGCTTCGTCGTGCACCGTCACTGATCCGATGCCGAATCCCCGCCTCCCAGGCACCGGACAGCAGGCTCAGAAGGTGACCCGCTGGGAGGACCTGGAACGCTCCAGGCCCGCCAGGTCCTGGACCCAGGCCTCAAGCTCCTCACCATGCTGGGCTTCCTCCTGCCAGAGGTCGTGGAAGAACTGGGCATTGGCCTGATCACCCACCAGCAGGCAGAAGCGGTTGGCCTCGGCGTAGTGCTGGATCAGTTCGTCCTCCAGCACGATGTTGAGGCGAAGCAACCCGATCAGATCGCGGGCGGTGCTCACCGGCTTCAGCTGGGACGCGGCCGGGGCCACGCCGAGACGCAGCATCTGCTGCACCAGCCGCTCGGCGTGCTGCATCTCCTCGACCGTCTCCTGGCGGAAACGGTCGGCGGAGGCGGCATCCCCCCAGAGCGCAAGCAGGGAGGCCTGGGTCATGTACTGCTGAACCGCGGAGAGTTCGAGGCTCAGAGCCCGTCCCAGGTAGCCCAGCACCCTTGGGTGAACGGTCTCCATGCCGATCAGCTCCTGCGCTCAGCGCCACTGAAGGCGAGCACCGGCTCCAGTTCGCTGTGGGGGCGGGCAATGATGTGGGCGGCCACCAGGCCGTCGCCGACGCGCTCACAGGCATCGGCACCGGCGCGCACCGCGGCGTTGACCGCGCCTGTCTCGCCCCGCACCATCACGGTCACATAGCCGCCACCCACGAATTCACGCGAGATCATCGTGACTTCAGCGGCCTTGGTCATGGCGTCCGCCGCCTCGATGGCGGGGACGAGGCCACGGGTTTCGATCATGCCGAGAGCGATGCCGTGCGGGGTCGAAGCCATGGCTTTGGGAGAGGAGGAGGACTTGGAGGGAGGGGTGGAGCCGCCGGAGCTGCCGGTGGCCTTGGCCGCTGGTGGACCAGCGGATGTGGATGAACCTGAGGGGGTAGGCGGGTCCACGGGGCTGTCGGCAGGGGGAGGGGTGCTTGCTGAAGCGGGAAGAGCCTTGGCGGCTGCAGCTCGGCTCACACCACTGCTGGCACTGGTGCGCCGGGAGGAGGGTTGGCGGGAGGAGGGTGTGGCCATGGATCGAGCTGGGGGGACGACGGCGGAGAAGACGGGCGGGCGAAGGGGATCAACCGTCTGGATCCCAGAGATCAATGATCCCCGCGATGGTCAGGTCGGTCTGGGTCTCGGGGTTGCCGGAGGCGAAGCGGGCGGCGGAGCCACTGGCGGTGAACACCCAGTTGCCGGGTGAGGCTCCGACCGGGTCGACGGCGACCATCAACTTGCCCTTGTTGGAGCGCAGGATGCGCAACTGCCAGTGGAGCAGGCCCTCAACACGTTGGCTGCAGACCAGGGAGCCGGTGACTTGCATGATTTCCATCAGCCTGCTCCCGGAGAGGGTGCCGGGTTGGGTTTGCCCGCATCGGGATCCCAGTGGTCGATGATCCCCACGATGGTGAGATCGCTCGGGTAAGACTTGCTGCCGGCGGCTTCGCGGGCGGCGGAACTGCCCACACAGATCACCCAGTCGCCGGGAATGCACCCCACGGCGTCGACAGCCACCTTCTGGGAACTGCCATCCAGCACCACCTGAAGGTGCTTGTGCTCGAATTCTGGGATCCGATTGGTGGACACCAGCGGCTTGAGAACCCTGCAGATCAGCATCTCAATGGCCTCCGCCTGTTTCCAGCCTGATCGAGGACCCTACCGTTTCAGCGGGGCTGTGCTGATCCCGATCGCGCACGCTGAGCAACGTGTGCAACTGGCCGCTGGCCACGAGCTCGGGGTAGCGGTTCTGAATGGCTTCATCGGTGCGCCGGCAGTAGAGCACGGCACGATCGCGGGCCCCGGGAACACTGCCGTGGTAGTCGAAACGGATCACCACCGGGATAGGCAGGCCGCGGGACACGTTCAGTCCCGTGAAGATCTTGACGCCCACGTCGAGATCGGCAGCCCCTTCCTCGACGGTGTCCATGTGGGCGAAGTAGGTGAGATTGCGGAGATGAATCTCCTTGAAGCCGATGCCGACCCCAATGAAGCGCTCGGCATGGCCCGCGTCGGCGTAGGCCCCGTGGTGGTAGGCACGCACGAAGTCGATCTGGGAGATGTTGTGCTCGATCAGGCGCGCGATCAACCGGGCCATGCCTGGATCAACCGCCAGCCCGCTCCCCTGCTCACCACTGTCTGAGCGGGCGGCCAGCACCAGGGCCAGGAGCCTGTCCCTGGCAGCCTCGGGCGAGAGCGCCAGGGTGGCGGCATGCAGATCGAGGGCGTCGAGCCAGTGCTCCAGATCGGTGTGACCGCTGACATCGGGAACATGCACCCGGATGGCATCGGTGTCGGTGTCCAGCCCGATCAGCAACAGATCGACGGAGGCCCCACAGCAGAAGCTGTTCTCCACCGCCTGCCGGAACTCCTGCAGACGTTGCAGGCCAGCGGCGGCGGCGGCGACATCGTTGGAGCCATGGGCGGCACAGCCTTCATGGCGGGGATCCCGGGAGCTGAAGTGATACACCACCACCTTCAGGTAACGGGTGGGCTCATGGGCGCCGTTGGGGCGAGCCTCCCGGAAGCGCAGATGCTCGGTGCGCACCCAGCGGTCGACGGTGTTCTCCACATCGAACATGGCCCCGGCATGGGGCCGGCGACGCACCGAACCGAAGGGAATGCGCAGGGCGTAGGCGATGGCATGGGCCAGGCGCCCATCGGCGCAGGGACTCACATCCAGCAGGTGAAAACCACAGGAGAGGAGGAACGCGTTGAAGGCCTCGGAGCTTTCGCTGCCGTCCCGACCCTGAAGTGGGTCGTCGCGGAAGAAGGAGGAGCTGACCTCTTCATAGGCCTTGAACAGGCACCAGGCGAACAGGCTGCGCATGTCGAGCTGGGTGACCCAGGCCGATTCCAGGATCGGCGGCGGAAGCTCGTGGCCAAGCTCCCTGCGGGCATGACGCTGAGCCTCCTCCACGAAATCATCGTCGTGCTGGAGGGCCGAAAGCCGCTTGAGCACCGGCACGATCCGATCGAAGCAACCCTTCACCTGGCTGTCGTAGGCCTCGAGGCGAGCGTTGGCGGCCCCATCGGTGAGCGGGTGACGCTCAACCGCGTTGGCGGCATGGCTTCGCCCTCCAGGGATTGAACCGGAGAGCCTGAAGCTGGAGGCGGGACGGCGTGCTGGTGCAGTGGGAGCCAGGGGCCTCTCGGCGGAGCCGTAGCGGCGGGGGCGGGGCAAGGTTCAGTGCTGCGACAGGGTGGGACGGGGGAGGGGAATCAGCCGCGGGCACCGCCGGAGACGGTGATCAGCGAACCCTTGTCGGTGTTGCCGCTGGAGCCCGTGACGCGGCTGACCGGTTGCATCACCTCGTCATTGCGCTTGAGGGGGATGTTGGACATCGCCGACATTGGCCCCGTGCGGGTGGGGTTGCGCCGGCGGGCCGAGGCCCCTTCTGTGCCTGTGACCCTCTTGCCCCGATCCCAGTCGTCACCGGTGATGTTCAGGCCGGCGGAGATGCCTTCACCGGTGACACGGCTGGTGGGCCTGACATCTTCATCAACGCTGACGGGGGCACTGGAAGCCGGCGCATCCACCGGGGGGCGGGAGGGCAGAACGGAGGTCTGACGCCGCACCGGGGTGAGCGGCTGGGGGCCGCGGTTGTCGAAGCGAGCCTGCTCGGTGCCGGTGACCTTGCCACCGGCCAGATCAAAAGGGCCGGTGATTCTGGCGCTGGTTTCGTAGCGGGTGCCGGTGACGGCGGAGCTGCGCTCCCGTTGCTGATGGGCGGCGCGGGCCGGTGATTGCACGCTGAACTCCTGCCAGGGCTGGGCTTCCAGCGGCTGGGGGAAATCAGCTTCATGGCCCTGCGCGGCGCTGCAGGCTTCGTTGTACTGATCGACGCCCACGTAGGGGGTGCCGGAGACCGGTTCACAGGCGCCCTTGGAGGCACCGGTCATCACCCCACCGATACCGGGTTGCAGGCCACTGAGGCGAGGACCGGGGGTGCCGGTGCGGGCCGGGGTCCGCTGGCGGATGGAGCGGACCGAGCCGGCATCGCACCAGGCGCTGGCCTGCTCCAGGCCGGCGTAGGGGGTGCCCGTGACGGCCTTGCAGGTGCCGGGCTCATCACCGGTGACCCTGGAGGAGCGACCGGTGTTGGTACCGGAGACGATCAGCTGCTTGTTGGTGAGGCTGAAGCCCACCTTGGCCGCCTCGGGTTCCGGGCGGCCGCCGCAGAAGTTCTGGTACTGCTGGCTGCCGATGTATTCGTCACCGGTGACGCGGCGGCAGGAGCCGGGCTCGTCACCGGTGACCTTGTCGCTGCGACCCACGAGCGTCCCGGTGATCCCCGTGCCACGCAGGGTCTGAACGCTGGCCACCTTGGCCGGTGCTTCGCCGGGGGTCGTGATCGAGTCGGAGCCCACGTACTGGGTGCCGGTGGGCTGAATGCCGGCGCCGTGCTCATCGCCGGTGACCCGCTCGGAGCGTCCCACCATCACCCCCGAAACGGGGCGCCCGGCAACGGTCTGGCTGAGGCCGACCTTGCGGGGACTCACGGAGGTGGTGCCGCAGAAGGCTTCCGCCTGGTTGGCCGCGATGTACTCCGTGCCGGTGATGCTCTTGCAGGTCCCGGGTTCATCGCCGGTGACCTTGCCTGAGCGCCCCACTTCGTTGCCGGTGACCCGGTTGCCATGGCTGGTGGCCGTGACGCGGACCTTGGCGGGTTGCAGCGGTTCGGGCTCGCTCTGGCAGAAGCTGCGGAAGATTTCCGCACCCATGTAGTCGGTGCCCGTGACCGGGCGGCAGGTGCTGGCCTCGTTGCCGGTGGTCTTCTCGGAGCGGTTGGCCTGGGTGCCGGTCACCACCTGGCCGCGCATGGTTTCACTGGCTCCCACTTTCCAGCTGGCATCCTGGGCTCCGGCCACCTTCTCGGCCCTGCGACGTGGCCCCGTGGGCCGGGTGACTCCGGTGCCCCGGCAGACAGCACCTGCGCCGTTCTTGCTCTTGAGATCGCGAATGCGGTGGGCCAGTTCCCGGCTGCTGATATCGGGGTTCGACTGGCGCACCACCGCTGCGGTGCCACTGGAGCTGTTGGTGGAGGCGGATTTGCCGCGCTTGGAGAGCGCTTCCCGGCGTGCCATGACGATGGCGCGGCTGGGGTTGAACTGGGCGGAGCGCTTGCTCGTGGGCCGGCTGCCGTTGCTGCGGCGATCACCGCCGGAACTTGCAGGACCGCTGCCCAGGGACAGGGTGGGAAGGCTGGAGGTGCCAGCGCTGGGTTCAGGAGTCACTTCCGGCCTGGCTGTGGTGGCACCGGGGCGGGAGCTCCCATCACGGCTGCGGTCCTTGCTGGTGTCGGCGCGCTTGCCACGCTTGCTGAGGGCTTCACGCCGGGCCAGCACCAGTTCCCGGCTGGGGTTGCTGATCGCCGAGCGGCTGATGGTGCGCGAAGGGCTCGAGGATCCCCCGGCGCTGGAGCCGAACAGGGGCTGGGAGCGGGCCGAGGGGCGGGAAGACCTTGGCTCGCGGGCGGGGCTGATGGGCTCAGCTTCGCGGCTGACGGGCATCACCGGCGTGGAGCGGCTGGGTCGCGCTTCGGCCGCACTGCGGGTGCGGTTGGCACTGTTGGCATACCTCTTCTCCGCCGTTTTACCGGCCGTGGAGAGCGCCATTCGGCGCGCAAGGGCCGCTTCGCGACTGGATTGAGATGCCATGTCCGCCCTGTGAAGAAACAACCTTGAAAGAAACGGCTGGAGCGGGAAGAGAAACAACAGGCCCAGAGGCTTGCTGTCGTCACCCTCCGTTCACGAGCCGGCAAAGGAAAGAAAAAGGTAGGCAGCAGGGTCAGGTCCAACCCGGGCCCTGCTGCGCAGATCAGCGTGCTTCGAAGACCACGAAGCAGGAACCCTGGCTCTGGGTGTAGGCGTCGTAGCCGACCAGACGCACATGGTGGTCGGGGTAGGCGCGGTGGCAGGCCTCGAGTTCACTGACGATCACGCCCAGATCCTTCTCACCGAAGAACGGAAGTTTCCAGTACGACCAGTAGGTCGCCATCGAACGGCTGGGGTGGACGTGCTCCACCAGGGGGCTCCACCCCTGGGCAATGATGTAGGCGATCTGGTCATAGATCTCGTCCTGAGACATCGGCGGGAGGAAGCCGAAGGTCTCCAGGGTGGCGACTGTTTGGTAGTCACCCACGGTGCTCTTGAAGGGCATGGGGATCCTTGAGTGGAATCAGGTGAATGGAAGCAAACCGGGTGTGACCGCGGGGAGGGAATGTCTCCCTCCCCGCGGTCATCAGGCCCGATCAGTTGACGTCGAGTTTGTCGACGGTGTCGAACTCGAACTTGATCTCCTTCCAGGTCTCGAGCGCGATGGCAAGCTCTGGGCTGTGCTTGGCAGCTTCGAGCAGGATGTCGCGGCTCTCCTTCTCGATCTCACGACCTGCGTTGCGGGCCTTGACGCAGGCTTCGAGGGCCACGCGGTTGGCAGCGGCACCAGCGGCGGAGCCCCAGGGGTGACCGTGGGTGCCACCACCGAACTGGAGAACGGAATCGTCACCGAAGATCGCCACAAGCGCGGGCATGTGCCACACGTGGATACCGCCGGAGGCCACAGCGAAGACGCCGGGCATCGAACCCCAGTCCTGGTCGAAGAAATTGCCGCGGCTGCGGTCTTCGGGAACGAAGGATTCACGCAGCTGATCGATGAAGCCGAGGGTGGTCTGGCGATCACCTTCGAGCTTGCCCACCACTGTGCCGGTGTGCAGCTGGTCGCCCCCGGAGAGGCGGAGGCACTTGGCAAGCACCCGGAAGTGGATGCCGTGCTTGGGGTGACGGTCGATCACCGCGTGCATGGCACGGTGAATGTGCAGAAGCATGCCGTTCTTGCGGCACCACTTCGACAGACCGGTGTTGGCTGTGAAGCCCCCGGTGATGTAGTCGTGCATGATGATCGGCTGACCGAGTTCCTTGGCGAACTCAGCCCGCTCGTACATCTCCTCAGGCGTGGAGGCGGTGCAGTTGAGGTAGTGCCCCTTCTTCTCGCCGGTTTCTTCCTGGGCCGACTGCACTGCTTCGGCGACGAACTCGAAGCGGTTCTGCCAGCGCTGGAACGGCTGGGAGTTGATGTTCTCGTCGTCCTTGGTGAAGTCGAGACCGCCACGCAGACATTCGTAGACCACCCGGCCGTAATTCTTGCCCGAGAGGCCGAGCTTCGGCTTGATCGTGCAGCCCAGCAGCGGACGGCCGTACTTGTTCATCCGGTCACGCTCGACGCAGATGCCGTTCGGCGGGCCGGGGCAGGTCTTGATGAAGGCCATCGGGAAGCGGATGTCTTCCAGACGGAGGTGACGCAGGGCCTTGAAACCGAACACGTTGCCCACCAGGGAGGTGAGCACGTTGGTGATCGAACCTTCCTCGAACAGATCAAGGGGGTAGGCGATGAAGGCGTAGAACGACTCCTTGTCACCGGGGACGTCTTCGATCCGGTAGCAGCGGCCTTTGTAGAAATCGAGGTCGGTGAGGAGCTCGGACCACACGGTGGACCAGGTGCCGGTGGACGATTCGGCAGCCACGGCAGCGGCCACTTCTTCCTTGGGGACGCCTTCCTGGCCTGTGACCTTGAAGCAGGCCAGCAGGTCGGTGTCCAGGGGGACGTAATCGGGAGTCCAGTACGTGTCTCTGTACTCCTTGACCCCAGCGTCGTACTTCTTGCTCATGGGGAAAATCTCCTTGTTGGTCGGGTGGGAAAGATGAGAGTGCTGCGCTCCCTCAGGGGCGCGTCAGATCTCAGTCCTTGGAACCCAGACCGAAGTTGCTGTTCAGAGCCGGCTCCACTTCACGGTGGGGGCGGGCGATGATGTGGGCGGCGACAAGGCCGTCTCCAACACGCTCACAGGCATCAGCACCGGCACGCACGGCGGCGTTCACGGCACCGGTCTCTCCACGGACCAGAACGGTCACGTAGCCACCGCCAACGAACTCACGGCCGATCAGACGCACCTCGGCGGCCTTGGTCATGGCGTCGGCCGCTTCGATCGCCGGCACGAGACCACGCGTTTCGATCATGCCGAGGGCGATGCCCATGGTTTCATTCGCCATTGCCTACTCCTGAAAAGGGGGGGGAGGTTCGCTAAGGACCATGGTCCGCGGCATACCCCCCCGTCAAGCGATTCGGGGGCTTTGAACGATCACCGTGTGTAGGGAGCCCAATAAGCCCTGCTCATCGGTGCCTGAATGTGTTAAGCCCCGTAACGCAGCCGCTTGCGGCCCCTCTGGCCGGCCTCGCCGCGGTTCCCGAAGACTTGTCAACAGCGGCGGGTTTCGGTCGCCGGGGTGGCTAGTCCGTAATGATCTCCGGCTTGCGCCCATGGCCCTGACGTCCACCCTGCCGCCCGTGCTGCGTGAAAGCGGACAGCGGGAGGTGTTCTGCGGCCTCACCTCGATCGTCTGGCTGCATCGACGCATGCCCGATGCCTTTTTTCTGGTGGTCGGGTCCCGCACCTGCGCCCACCTGATCCAGTCGGCCGCCGGGGTGATGATCTTCGCTGAACCCCGCTTCGGCACAGCGATCCTGGGCGAACGTGACCTGGCCGGCCTGGCGGATGCCAACGAGGAACTCGACCGGGTGGTGGGGGATCTGCTGGCCAGGCGGCCCGAGATCCGCACCCTTTTCCTGGTGGGCTCCTGCCCGTCGGAGGTGATCAAGCTGGATCTGGCCAAGGCCGCCGAACGCATCAACACCCGCATGCAGGGGCAGGTGCGGGTGGTGAACTACTCCGGCAGTGGCATCGAAACCACCTTCACCCAGGGGGAGGACGGCGCCCTGACCGCCCTGGTCCCCCTGCTCCCCAGCAGCGCTGAGCCCCAGCTGCTGATCGTGGGCACCCTGGCTGATGGGGTGGAGGAGCGTTTCCTCTCCCTGTTCGCGCGCATGGGCCTCGAGACGGTGCGCACCCTGCCGCCGCGCCAGTCGACAGACCTCCCACCGGTGGGTCCGGGCACCCGCCTGCTGCTGGCCCAGCCGTTCGTGGCCGACACCGTGAGGGCCCTGGAACGCCGCGGCGCCCAGCGCATCGCCGCTCCCTACCCACTCGGGGTGGAGGGCAGCTGCGCCTGGATGGCAGCGGCGGCGGCAGCCTTCGGCCTTGATCCCCAGCGCGTGGCCGAGGTGCTCGATCCCCTGGCGGAGCGTGGCCGGCGCGCCCTGGAGCCCCTGCGCCGCAAGCTCGAAGGCAAGCGCCTGTTCCTGCTGCCGGACTCCCAGCTGGAAATCCCCCTGGCCCGCTTCCTGCACCGGGAGTGCGGCATGGAGCTGGTGGAGGTGGGCACCCCCTACCTCGACCGCCAGCTGATGGCCGAGGAGTTGCCGCTGCTGCCGGAGGGCACCCAGCTCAGCGAAGGCCAGGATGTGGAGAAGCAGCTGGAGCGCGTTCGCGCCAGCCGCCCCGACCTGGTCGTCTGTGGCATGGGTCTGGCCAACCCGCTCGAAGCCGAAGGTTTCGCCACCAAGTGGTCGATCGAGCTGGTGTTCAGCCCGATCCACGGCTGTGATCAGGCCGCCGATCTGGCTGAACTGTTCGCCCGCCCCCTCAACCGCCGGGAGTTGCTGCAATGGAACTGACCCTCTGGACCTACGAAGGCCCTCCCCATGTGGGGGCCATGCGGATCGCTGCCTCGATGGAGGGTGTCCACTACGTGCTGCACGCGCCCCAGGGCGACACCTATGCCGATCTGCTGTTCACGATGATCGAGCGGCGGGATCGTCGTCCCCCCGTCACCTACACCACCTTCCAGGCCAGGGACCTGGGCGGGGACACGGCCGAGCTGGTGAAACGCTCGATTCAGCAGGCCGTGGATCGCTTCCAGCCCGAGGCCCTGCTGGTGGGGGAGAGCTGCACCGCCGAGCTGATCCAGGACCAACCTGGTTCCCTCGCTGGCGGCATGGGGCTGGGGCTGCCGGTGGTGAGCCTGGAGTTGCCGGCCTACTCCAAGAAGGAGAACTGGGGGGCAGCCGAAACCTTCTACCAGCTCTGCCGCGGGCTGCTCCGGAACCAGGTTCCCGCTCCCGGTGCGGCCAAGCCGGGGCCGGAGCGCTGGCGGGCTGAAGGGCGCCGCCCGCGGGTGAACCTGCTGGGCCCGACCCTGCTGGGCTTCCGCTGCCGCGATGACATGCGCGAACTGCGGGGCCTGCTGGCCGACCATGGCATCGACGTGAATGTGGTGGCACCCCTGGGGGCCAGGCCGTCCGACCTGATGCGACTGCCCCAGGCCGATGCCAACCTCTGCCTCTACCCGGAGGTGGCCGGACCGCTGTGCAGCTGGCTGGAGCGCAATTTCGGCACCCCGGTGGTGCGCACCGTTCCGATCGGGATCGGAGCCACCGCCCAGTTCCTGCGGGAGCTCTGCTCCCTGCTCGGCCTGGATCCGCCGGAACTGCGGGAGGCCGACCGGCGTTCCAGGCTGCCCTGGTACTCGAAGTCGGTGGACTCCACCTACCTCACCGGCAAGCGGGTGTTCATTTTCGCCGACGCCACCCATGCGATCGCGGCGGCCAGGATCGCCTCGCGGGAACTGGGCTTCACCGTGGTGGGGCTGGGGAGCTACAGCCGCGAGCAGGCCCGGGAGGTGCGCGCCGCCGCCAAGGAGCTGGGCCTTGAGGCCCTGATCTCTGACGACTACCTTGAGGTCGAGCAGGCCATGGCCCAGGCGGCTCCCGAACTGGTGCTCGGTACCCAGATGGAGCGCCACAGCGCCAAGCGGCTGGGGATTCCCTGCGCCGTGATCAGTGCGCCCCTGCATGTGCAGGATGTACCGGCCCGCTATGCCCCCCAGATGGGTTGGGAGGGGGCGAATGTGATCTTTGATTCCTGGGTGCACCCCTTGATGATGGGGTTGGAGGAACATCTGATCGGCATGTTCCGCCACGATTTCGAATTCGTCGATGGCCACCTCAGCCATCTCGAGGGAGCCTCCGCCCCCACGAAACAGTCCGTCGGCGATCAACCCAGCGACGCACCGGAGGTCACGCCACTCTCTGCCACTCCCGAAGGTGGAGCTCTGCGCTGGACCGCTTCCGGTGAGGCCGAACTCTCGCGCATTCCCTTCTTTGTTCGAGGGAAAGTGCGGCGGAACACCGAGGCCTATGCCAGTGAACGTGGCGTGTCTGAGATCACTGAAGAAACGCTCTACGAAGCCAAGGCCCATTTCAGCCGCTGAGGGAGTTCGGCTGCCATGCCCGTCTCCATCCCAGAGGAGCCCAGCGGGCCTGAGATCCTTGGCGCTGGCCAGCGAACTAGGTCTTTGTACTCAAATGGGTCGGCTTGAGCGGCCCGCTCGTGGGCCTGAGTGCGAGCAGAGCAGCCATGCTGGACAGGAATCACTGGAAATGGGTGAGCATTCCAAGACCCTGATTGTCGTGATGTTTCGGTTTGTCCAAGACCCCTTCATCGGCCACCGCTTCTGCACTTTGATGAATGCAATGCCGATGTCGACTCGGCCAAGGATGCATTATGACCACAACTCTGCCGCCCAAGCAGACAACAGCTCCCGCCAAGGCTGCCTCCGGCACCCATGAAGACGGTGAAGGAAGCCTCCAGGTCCATCAGGACGCCTCGATGCACATCGAGGAAGGAGCCCTGGTGATTGCGGTCTATGGCAAGGGTGGCATCGGCAAGTCCACCACCTCCTCCAATCTTTCCGCTGCGTTCTCCAAGCTGGGCAAGCGCGTGCTTCAGATCGGTTGTGATCCCAAGCATGACAGCACCTTCACCCTCACCAAGAAGATGGTGCCCACGGTGATTGATATCCTCGAGACAGTAGACTTCCACACTGAAGAATTGCGTCCTGAAGACTTCGTGTTTGAGGGCTTCAACGGGGTGATGTGTGTGGAATCTGGTGGACCACCGGCCGGCACTGGGTGCGGTGGTTACGTCACTGGACAGACGGTGAAGCTGCTGAAGGAGCACCATCTGCTCGAAGACACCGACGTGGTGATCTTCGATGTGCTGGGCGATGTGGTCTGTGGTGGCTTCGCAGCGCCCCTGCAGCATGCCCACTATTGCCTGATCGTGACCGCCAATGATTTTGATTCAATCTTTGCGATGAATCGAATCATGCAGGCGATCAACGCCAAGGCCAAGAACTACAAGGTCCGACTGGGTGGTGTGATCGCCAATCGTTCGGAAGACACTGATCAGATCGACCGCTTCAACGACCGCACCGGCCTGCGCACCATGGCCCACTTCAAGACCGTGGATGCGATCCGGCGCTCCCGCCTGAAGAAGTGCACGATCTTCGAGATGGACCCGAGTCCTGAGGTGGAAGCCGTCCAGCAGGAGTATCTCAGCCTGGCGCAGAAGATGCTCAGTGATGTGGAACCCCTTGAGGCCGAATCGCTCAAGGATCGTGAGATCTTCGACCTGCTCGGTTTCGACTGATCCCGGCCTGCGCCGATCCTGGCTCAGATCTCGGCGGCGGCCCGCTCCACCAGGCGGCGGGCCACGGCCTGGACTCCTGTGTGGGCATAGGTGTCGGTGAAGGCATCCAGGAAGACCGCCAGTTGATCCATTCGCCCCTGCCAGGGCCCGAGGGTGGTTTCCAGAGCCTGGACGGCCCGCTGGCCGCTCAGGCCCAGCTGGGAAACCAGGCCTCCAGCCCAGCCAACCCACTGCTCCACCCCTCGGCGCACAAAGCCCATGTGGGCCTGATCGTTGCGGCCGGGCATCAGGCCGGCCATGCGCCGGTAGGCGGGGAGCTGGCGCAACTGGGTCGTGCTCGCCTGCCCCAGCAGTCCATCCAGGCGGTGCAGGGCCTGATCTCCCAGTGGCAGCAGACCATCAAATGTAACCATGGCGGCCATGCGCAGCCTTGCTTCAGAGCCGTAATCAGCCAGAGCGGCCGCAAAGTCCGAGAAGCTGTCGCCGGGCAGGCCGTTCACCTGCGTGAAAGCCAGCAGCTCGGCCGAAACCTTCAGTCCCAGGTCCACCGCCTGCAGCGTGTCCCCCGGTGGGGTGAGATCGGCGAGGCGCTTGAGCAAGGGGACACCGGCGCTCACACCTGCGAGCACCCGTAGGCCAGCGGTGGCGTGCTGAGAGCGATTCACGGCGTCGTAGACGCTCAGGGCCCGGCCATAACCTTCATGACGTGCCCGGCTGAGTTGATCGGCCCTGGCTCGCACCTGGGCGACCAGGGCCGGATCATGGCTGCCGATCACTTCGGCGATCAGAGACTCGGCGCTGGTGGTGTTGCTCCAACCACCGGGCACCAGCAGGCTCAGTCCCTGGAGCGAGAGCACCGTGAGGCCCCGCCTTGGCAGGCGCTCCAAACGGGTGAGAACAGGTTTGCCCATGGCCTCAGCTGCGGGGGAGGGACGGCGAGCCGAGAGCGGCCAGTCCCTGGAGATCAAAGTCTTGAAGGAGAGTGTGACGATGGTCAGCATCGAGGGCGCTGCCCTGCTCGATCACCTTCACCTGGAAGCGATCGGCCACCAACAGTGCACTGGCATGGGGCCCCTGCTCCACCAGGGGCCACCCCTCCAGCTCTTGCTTGGCCTGCTCGAACTTGGCTCGGGCTTCAGGAGCGGTGATCGTGTCGGAGATGGCCAGCAGGGCGATCACCTGGTCGCCCTGTTTCAGACGCGCCTCGCTGAACCCCCGCTTCTCCTGCGACATCGTGACCCGGAAGTCTGGATCCGAGGGGGGAAACAATCGGTTGAAGTTGGAGCCATTCACCACCTGCTGCAACGGCAGATCGGCGACGGTCCCTCCGGGCAGCCAGTCGGCGAAGGGCAGCAGCAGCACCCCCCCCACCAGCAGCGCGCCGGCGAGCAGCAGACCAACAATCCAGCGAAGGGGGCGGGGCATCGCCATCAGATCCTCCTCAGGCCAGACCGACAAGTTTCTTCGACAGGTCCCAGGTCTTCGCAGCAGTGTCGGGATCGCTGGCCTTCTCGGAGAGTTCCTGGATGAACTGCTGTCCGTTTTTCTTCTGGCGGTTGCCCCAGCTCCAGTGGGCGCCCGACACGGCAAAGCCTGAATCGGCCACCACCTGGGCCACCCGCTCACCGGCCAGTTCCTGGCTCACGTACCCGCCGGTGATGGTCTTCTGGAACCAGGGGAAGATGGTCTGAAAGGCCTTCGGGGTGTTGCGGAACAGGGGGGTGTCGGCCACACAGCCTGGATAGAGCGAGCTGAAGATGATCCCCGTGGAGTCGTGCAGACGGCGGTGCAACTCCTGGGTGGTGATCATGTTGCAGAGCTTGCTGTCCTTGTAGGCCTTGCCGGGCTTGAAGGCCTTGCCGCTGGCCATGCTGATCGGCGCCTTGAATCCTGCCTCAAACCCCGAAAGGTCGCCGAGATCGGCGGGGGCCGGGATCGGAATCTTGCCGCCCAGTTCCTTGGAGTTGGCTGTGACGGTTCCCAGGATCACCAGCCGGCGCGACGGATGGCCTGACTTCTTCAGGTCATCGAGCAGGGCATGAATCAACAGAAAGTGGCCGAAATGGTTGGTGGCCATCGAGATCTCATAACCCTGGGGCGAGCGCTCGGGTTGCTTCAGCCGCGGTTTGTAGACAGCGGCGTTGCAGACCAGCGCATCCAGGCTGAGTCCGGTGGAGTGGAACGCCTCAACCAGCCGGCGCACACTGTCGAGATCACCCAGGTCCACCTGCAGGTGGGTGAGGGAGCTGTCGGGAATCGCCAGGGAGCGGGCGGCGGCTCTGGCCTTCTCCACATCCCGGCAGGCCATCACCACATGCCAGCCACGGGCGGCAAGGGCTTTGGCGGCGTACAGACCAACACCGGAGGAGGCTCCGGTGATCATCACGGTTCCGCTCTGGCCACGGCTGCTGTCGCCGGAGCTGGATGCTGTCGCCATCGGGGCGCTTCGGTTCAGGAGGCCTCAACCTAAGGACAAGGCCCAGGGCCAATGCCTTCTCTGGAGCGAAGTTCAACACAAGGACACGATGAGGGTGCAGAAGCGGCACCCAGCGGTGTCAACGGCCAGAAGGTTGAGTACCAGCCTGGGACTGAGAGGGCTCCTGGCTGATCAAAGGCCTCTTGGCGGCAGCCGGTGCCGGCGTGGTCTGGGTTGGCTCATTCCAGACCACGCGCAGACGGTTGGGGGCAATCCACTGGTCCTGTTCCCGGATCAATCGCTGCTCACCGCTGGTGATGAAGAGCTGGTCGAAGCGCTTCTGAGCCTTCTGCAACTTGGCTTGCTCAATCTGAAGAATGGCGCTCAGTTCGTCATGCTGGTTGAGCCGTTGCTGGTACGCGCTGGCCAAGTGAACCAGGCTGAGACCGGCCAGCAAGGTCACGCCGAGCTTGACGCTCAGGCCGATCACGCTGCAGAGCAATTCCTGCCGGTCGGTGGATCCCTGATGGATAGCCACAGCCGCCGCGGCACTGGTGGGAGCTACGGCGGTGGGTCGCGATGGGGTCCGTCGCCGGGATCCCGTCCGGCGCCTTGGGGCGGACACAGGCCTGAGCTGCTGCGCGGCGGACAAGGGAGGGAAGGAAAACGTCTGGCCCGCTTCTAGCAGTTCGTGGAGGACCTGCCAAGGGCCAGCCCCGGATTCAGGCGCGGTAGAGGCTGACGCAGAGACGAACCGCCAGGATGCCTGCGTGGGCGGCGACCACCAGGGCGATCAGAACCTCTGCCTGGCTGAGTGTTGTGACCATGGCCAACGAAGGGAAACAGATGTCGCCACCATTGTTCGGCTCCGCTCCGCCCGAAGTCACCTGATGGCATCGGGCTGTCACAGCTCTTGATGGCCCACCCCCCTTCCAGCCTCTCCGTGTCCTCGGAGAGTGTCCGCTCCCTTGATCTCTCGCCTCTGCAACCCTGGAGCACGTGCGCTCCAGGCGAACTGCTCGCCTCCGCCGGATCGCTGGGCCTGGAATTCGACTGGCCCCGTGAGGCCGAAGATCCCCGCGAGCTCTCAGAACTGCCCGAGCTGCGGCTCTGGAGCCTGCGGGCCGATGCTGTTCACCCCTGGCTTCCCCTGGTGCTCGACCGGAGCAGCGGCCAGCTCTGCCGCCACGTGGCGATGCTGTTGCCCCACGGCTTCAGCCGCAACGAAGGGATTCGCTTTGCACCGGAGAGCATTGAGCTCTGGATCACCCACCGCTTCTTTCTGCTCGATCACTGGAGCCAGGAGCGGGGCCTGAACTGCCGTCAGGGTCTTGGTCAGATGGCCGCCGTGCTCGGTTTCGAGCTGGATCCCAGCTTCTGGGACCCAATCAGCCCAGCAGCAGGCTGAGGGCACGCCGTCCACTGTCGAGAGCCAGCAGTCCGGTGAGCCCGCGCAGCAGGCGCACCAGAAGCGTTTCCGGAACCCGATCCAAGCGGGCCGCCGACCAACGGGCTGCCAGCGCCGCTGTGCCCCCGAGCACGAGGGCCATGGTCCCCTGGGCCCTGGCCTCGAGCAGAAACGTCACCGAGGCAGCCGATGCGGAGCAGAGCACCGCCAGCGTGCTCAGGCGGATCGCCTCCCGCACCGGCAGCCTCAGGCCGCTGATCATCAGCGGGACCATCAGCAATCCACCTCCGACCCCCAGCAGCCCTCCGGCCAGGCCGGCCATGCTGCCCACCAGGGCCAGGGCCAGTGGGGGCACTCGTCCGGCCGTTGAGTCCTGCTCAGGGCTCTGTCCCCCTCTGATCGTCAGAGTCAGGATCAGGAACATCACGGCCTGCAGGCCTAGCAGCTGCCAGCCGCTGAGCAGTCCCCCAAGCCGGCTGAACAACAGTCCGCTCAGGGCAGCACTCAGGCCGATGGCCAGGCCAGGGGCCGCCTGCACCCGACCCTGGCGCAGATGCACCCAGCTTCCCGCCAGGGTGGTGGGGACGATCGCCAGGGTGCTGGTGGCCAGGGCCTGATGGGGGGGAGCCCCACCAGCAGCAGCATCGGAGAGAAGACCAGACCGCCTCCGATCCCCAGCAGCCCCGAGAGCAGCCCGGCCACCACCCCCAGAGGCACCAGCACCAGCAGATCGCTCAACATGATCAGGTCTGAACGGCGATCGCCTGGTGGCACCAGCATCCCCTGCTGACTTCCGCTTCCCTCCCAGTTGGCGCTGGATTCCGCCCCTCTGTCTGCGGGGTGACTGGCAGATGGCCATCGACGACTGGCTGCTGGATCAGTCGCTGCTCAAGGGCGGTTCGGCTGTGCTTCGCCTCTACACCTGGAGCGAGCCGACCCTCTCGCTGGGCCACCACCAGCACAGCCTTGACCCGGCCTGGCAAACCGCTGAGCGACAGGGGCGCCTGGCCCTGGTGCGACGGCCCAGCGGCGGCGGTGCCGTGCTCCATGCCGGTAGCCTCACCTATGCCCTGGTCTGGCCTGATCCCCCGCGCCAGCGTCAGCAGGCCTATGCCCTGATCTCCGCCTGGCTGGTGGAGGCTTTCGCGACCCTGGGTCTGACGCTCTGCGTGGGCCAGGACGGGGCCACGGCGCCTGCTGCCAACTGCTTCGCCACCAGCACCGTCGCTGATCTGGTGGGCGCCGATGGCCGAAAACGGGTGGGCAGCGCCCAGCTCTGGCGCAGGCGCCAGCTGTTGCAGCACGGCAGCGTGCTGCTCGACCCGCCGGCTGGCCTCTGGCAGGAGCTGTTCGGCTCCGATCCCCCGGTCACCTCAGCCTCACAGCGGCCAGCCACGGATGCTCTGAACGACCAGCTGCGGCATGCGGCGATCGCGGGCCTGGGCGGCGGGTCGCTGGAGTGTGAGCCGTTGAGGCCCGGGGAGTGGGCGGCGATCAATCGCCGTCGCCACCGTTTTCGCCTCTCGTGCGGATCGGCTGCGGTTCAGCAGGATCAGCCCTCACCGTTCTCGGCGATTCCGCGGGCCACCTGGGCCAGCGCCAGACCGAGGGGGTAAGTGCCCTGGCGTCGGGCGGCCTCCAGCAGGGGCGGTGGCAGCCGCAAGCCCAGGCGGGCCAGCACCACCTCCGACAATTCCGGTCGCTCGAGGGTGCCGCTCGGCAGACCCGCCGAACCCATCACCAGGAGACGGTCGACCCCCGGCTCATCGAGCTTCAGGGCCGCCTGCCAGAGGGGCGCATCGTCCTGAATGCTGGGAAGCGTGGAAAGGGGCTCAATGTGGTCCAGCACCCGCTCCTGATCCCAGCGCTGGACCGGCAGAGCCTGCAGGGGATCGTCGCTGATCACCCCCCTCCAGCGACCCCGTTCACAGACCAGAACCCAGTCAGGACGACCGTTGCTGTCGTCCCGTCGGATCCGTGAGAGTTCCCGCAGGGGCGCATCGCCCTCCAGCACCCGGAAGCGGCGTCGGGAGGCCTCGCTGACCTTCAGGTCCTTGAGGGCCTTCTGCAGAGCCAGCAGCTGGATCTGGTTTCTGGAGGCCCCCAGCCCGAACCAGCCCAGCAGAATCAACCAGAAGGCTCCTATCCCGCCGCCTCGCAACAGCAGAAGAGTGCCCATGCCCACGGCCATCAGGGAGAGAAACCGCCCCATGGCGGCGGCCACCTGAACACCGCGCCGCTGGCTGCCGGTCCACTGCCACACCAGCGCCTTGACGATCAGGCCTCCATCGAGGGGAAGGCCTGGCAGAAGGTTGAACAGGGCCAGCACCAGGTTGAGGGCTCCGAGCTGGCTGACCATTTCGCCCAGCAACGGAGAGGCATGGGCCACCGCATGGCTGCTTCCCAGCAACAGACCGGCCAGCAGCAGGCTGACCAGGGGGCCGGCAGCGGCCACCTGCAGGGCTGCCATCGCCGTGGCGCATTCCTTCTCGACACTGGCCACCCCGCCCAGCAGAAACAGGGTGATGCTGCGGACCTTCACCCCATGGGCGATGGCCACCAGGGAATGGCCCAGTTCATGCAGCAGCACCGAGACAAACAGCAGCAGCGCCGTGCCAAGCGCCAGCAGCCAGAGGCTGACAGCGGAGGCCTGTCCGGCCAGCTGAATGCCGTACTGCTGCTCGAACCCCAGGGTGGCCAGCAGCAGGATCACGAACCAGCTGGGATGGATGCGCAGGGGAATGCCGCGAATCTTGAGAAGCTGCCAACCTTCACCCACGCGGTCTCGTCCTGCCGATGCCCAGGCAGGTCCTGGGCGGTGTTCCGTTGATCCTAGAAAGGGTTGCCCGTCGCTCCCTGTGGTGCCTTCCCCCCGCTTGAAGATCTGCGGACTGCGCCATCCTGCCCAGGCCGAGGCTGTGGCTGCCCTGGGCGTCGATGCTGTGGGTGTGATCGCGGTGCCCTCGTCCCCGCGTTGGCTGGCCCCCGACCGGCGGCTTGAGCTGTTCCAGGCCATGGCGGCCGGCCGGGAGGGCTGCAGGGGGGTGCTGGTGGTGGCTGATCCTGAAGACGGGGTGGGCGCACAGCTGGATGTCTCCCGCGGTCACCAGGTGCTGCAGTTGCATGGGCGGGAATCCCCCTCGCGATGCAGGGAATTGGCGGCTCAGACGGGCTGTGAGATCTGGAAAGCGCTGCGGATTCGTTGCCCGGAGGATCTCAAGCGGGTGGAGGACTACGCCGGGGTGGTGGACGCGGTGCTGCTGGATGCCTGGGTTCCCCACCAGCTGGGAGGCAGCGGACAGCAGATTCCAACCGCCTGGCTGGCCGGATTCAAACCCGGGTTGCCTTGGTGGTTGGCTGGAGGTGTGGGGCCCGCGAATGCAGCGGCCCTGCTGAAGGCCTTTCAACCGGATGGCCTGGATGTGTCGAGTGGGGTGGAGAGCACACCTGGAGAGAAGGACCTCAATCAGGTGCGCGCTCTGGTGGAGGTGGTGAAGGGTTGCAGCTTGGGAGCCGGCTGAACTCAGGTGCTGAGCACCGCTTCTTGTTGCTTCACCAGCTCGAAGAACTCCTGCTTGAGGCTGGGGTCGTGGCGGAAATCGCCACGGACCACCGAATTCACCATGCTGGTCTGGGGTTCCTTGACCCCACGCCACTTCATGCAGTAGTGCTGAGCCTTCACCAGAATCGCCAGACCCTGTGGCTTGCAAAGTCGCTCGATCTCATCGGCGAGAATCATCACGGCCTCCTCCTGGATGTGGGGACGTGAAAACACCCAGTCGGCCACCCTGGCGAACTTGGAAAGCCCGATCACACGATCTCCTGGCTTGATACCAATCCAGCAGTTGCCAAGGATCGGCACGAGGTGATGGGAACAGGCCGATCGGACACTGATCGGGCCAACAGTGTAAATCTCGTCCAGCTTCTTGACGTTGGGAAAGCTGGCGATCTTCGGCTGGTGATGGTAACGACCCTTGAACACCTCGTGCAGATACATGCGAGCCACGCGCTCGGCTGTCTCTTCGGTGTTGTGGTCGTTGTCGATGTCGATCACAAGGCTGCGGAGCATCTCCCGCACTTTTCCAGCCACCTCGATCTCAAGCTGATCAAGCTCGCCATCGAGCAGGTGATCAGCGAGGTTGTCGTTGGCGAAGAAAGAGACACCTGCCTGCTGCAGGCGCTCGCGAATGCGCGCGCTGACAGGGCCTGGGGCCGCCTCGGGTGTGATCGGCCTGGACCGGGGGGTGGAAGGGATGGTGGATGTCATGAAAGACTCAGAAAGCGCCAGTGGCGGGCATGAGGGTCAGGTCCTCCACCACCTGGGACGGAGGCTGCTGAGCAAGGAACAGCAAGGCTTCCGCGGCTTGATCGGCGTCAAGCATGGCACGGCGATCGAAGGAACTGTGGACGGTTTTCGTCACCCAGAGGGGTGTGTCCACCGCTCCGAGGGTGAGGGTGGACACGCGAATGCCATGGCTGCGTTCCTCCACGGCGAGGCATCGGCTGAAGGACTCCAGCGCCGCTTTGGTGGTGCAATACGCCCCCCATTCAGGGAAGGCATTGCGCGCGGCATGGCTGCTCACGTTGATGATCAGGCTCGACGGCTGTCGGCGTAACCCTGGCAGGACGGCCTGGCAGACCTGGAACACGCTGGTGAGGTTGAGCTGGAGCAACCACTGCCACGACTCCAGGTCCATCCCGGCCAGTTCACCCGTGTAGGCGGCTCCGGCATTGTTGATCACCACCGTGGGCTGGAGTCCGCGGCCCAGCAGATCAGCCAGGCGCTCTGGAATGGCGGCGGGATCGGAGAGATCAGCGCCTGCGCATTCCACCCGCCTGCCGGAGGCCCGCAGGGGGTCAGCCACGCGCTCCAGATCAGGGATGGAGCGAGCCAGAAGGAGAAGATCCCAGCCAGCCGCCGCAAAACGGGTGGCGGCGGCAGCTCCGATGCCCCTGGATGCGCCGGTGATCAGAGCTGAAGCCAAACAGAATCCATATCGAAAGGAACCTTAAGGGTTCGGCGAGAATTCTGTGGCCTCTGGATCCAGGATTCTCCCCATGCGCCGGAACTTGGCATAGCGCTGTTCCAGCAGTTCAGCCTCGCTGAGCTCGCCGAGGTCCTGCAGCTGCTGCAACAGGGCCGCCTGCAGGGTCTCGGCGGCCTGGAGCGGTGCCCAGTGGTTGCCGCCGGAGGGTTCACTCAGGACGGCGTCGATCACCCCAAGTTGAAGCAGGTCGTTGGCGGTGATGCGCAGGGCGGCAGCGGCGGCGGGGGCCTTGGCCGCATCGCGCCAGAGGATCGAGGCACAGGCTTCAGGACTGGCCACGGTGTAGACGCTGTGCTCGAACATCAGCAACCGGTCAGCGACACCGATGCCGAGGGCACCGCCGGAGCCCCCCTCACCGATCACTGTGGCGATCACAGGAACCCTGAGGCTGAACATCTCACGCAGGTTGACGGCGATGGCCTCCCCCTGCCCCTGCTCTTCGGCCAGGACGCCGGCGTAGGCGCCGGGGGTGTCGATGAAGCAGAGGACCGGCAGCCGGAAGCGGTCGGCGTGCTTCATCAGGCGCAGAGCCTTGCGATACCCCCCAGGAGAGGCCATGCCGAAATTCCTTGCCACATTCTCTTTGGTGTCGCGCCCCTTCTGATGGCCGATCAGAACGACGCCACGGTCGCCGATGCGGCCGATGCCGCCCACCAGGGCCTGATCATCGGAACCCCGACGATCCCCGTGCAATTCGAACCATTCATCGGTGATCACCTGGATGTAATCCAGAGTGCTGGGCCGCTGGGGATGGCGGGCCACCTGAATTTTCTGGGCGGGAGTGAGAGAGTTGAAAATCTCCTCCCGCCGACGAGCCGCCAGGGTTTCCAGCTGCAGCAACTGCTGACTCACATCCACCTCCGAATCCTTGGCGAGCTGGCGGATCTGCTCGATCTGATCCTCCAGTTCCACCAGGGGCTTTTCAAACTCAAGCAATGGACGGCGGACCATGACGATCAATGGGGTTGGCTCAGGGCGGATCAGCGTGGGTCGCGCAGGCCTCCTCGCCTGCAAGTGGTCGTCACGCGGCCGCCAGTTGCAGGAGCTGAACCTGATTCAAACCGATCGAGCGGAAGCCATGACGGAGGGACGCGGCACCGATCAGCTCCATGTTGGCCAGACTGATGTTGTTGCGACCCCAGCTGAAATTGGTGTGAAGCCCCTCGAAGTCCAACAGCATCGCTTCAGCGAAACAGGCAAACAGCTGACGCTGGGGATTATCCATTTCGGCCACCTCCATCATCTGCCAACCGATGTCCTGCCAGAACTCAACGATTCCTCCCTTGATCACATGCACGCCGCCGCCGGCCACCTTGGCATCCAGATTCTTTGGATAGCCACCATCGATCATCAGGCAGGGCTTCTTCAGACTGGCCGGGTCGATCGCCAGGCCCTGGGGCAGGCTGGCCACCCACACCACCACATCAGCCTCGGGCAGTGCCTCTTCGAGGCTGAGAATGCGACCTTCTCCCAGTTCGGTCTGCAGGTCGAGCAGAGGCTGCTGCTGGCGTGCCACCAGCAGGAGCTCGCCAACGCCGGTGTTGCGGCTGAGCCAGCGGCAGACGGCACTGCCGATGTCGCCGGTGGCTCCCACCACAGCCACTTTGGCCCGGCTCAGCTCGATGCCGAGCTCGGGGGCATTGGTCTCCACCTGCTGGGCAATCACCCAGGCGGTATGGGTGTTACCCGTGGTGAAACGCTCCCAGTCCAGAGAAGTGCTGCGGATCTGCTGGGCCTTGAGCAGGTTGAAGTTCTCGAAAATGATCGAGGTGAACCCCCCCAGTGCGGTGATGTCGATTCCGCTTTTCTGGGCAAGATCCATGGCGCTGAGCACCTTGCGACGGGCCGTCTTGAAGCGGCTGAGCATCTCGGGAACGAACACCGAATCGATGTAGGCGCCCTCGATGGTTTGACCCGTGAGGCTGGTGATGCTGACCGTCTCCACCAGCTGAGGTGGAGCCACGCACCAGAGGTCGAGATCGCCATCGGCATATTCGGGGAAACCGAGATCACGAGCCTTGCTCCGAGCCTGCTCGAGGCTCGTTGAGTGACCGATCAAACCGAACATGCAGCTGGGGCGGGGCGGAGAGGAGACGGCTGTGGCCGTCGACACATCCTGCCATGGCTCCAGGGTGTGCTTCGGGCCCCAGCCTCTCAGCCGAGCAGGGCAGCCGTGGCCATGCGGGCGATTTCTCGGGGGGTGAAGCCGATGTCGGTGAGGGCCTCCTGGTAGGAGGTCATGAAGTCGGCCATCAGATCTTCCTGATCCATGTGGAGCACGGCGGCGTCGCCCGCGACCTGCTCAAGCATCTTGCGCACGAGGGGAAGGTTCGCCCGATTGGCCTGCTCCAGCTCCTCTCGGGACGCCTCGAGATTGGCCTTCAACCATTCCTGGCCATAATTGAGGTGGGTGTACTCATCCTTGACAACGCCCTCGGTGATCTTGCGGGCGAAGGGATCAGCCACGGGAATGTAGATGTGGTAGGCGGAGATTGCGAAGGCTTCGATCAGGATGGCCTGGATCAGCAGGCAGGTCACCACCTTTCCCTCGGCCAGAGCCGTCTGGAAGTTGCCATGCAGGGGTGAGAAGAACTCCTTGGCGAACTCCATGTCGGCCGTGACTGAAAGGTTGTTCGCGCAGGCTGTGAATCCCTTCTTGTGCTTGAGCTCCATGCGGGCCAGCCGGGCCAGCTCCTCAGCCTGATCCGGAATCAGGCTGCCGAGGGAGATGTAGTTGTCGTGGGCCTCCTGCTCGCCCTCGATCACGATCGCGTTGATGCGGCTGTAAGCGTCTTTGTAAAGGCTGCTGCTGAAATCAGGCAAATCCAGGCCCAGCTCCTCTCCGCCGGGGGTGGCCGTTGCGGTGGCGGCCAGGGGGGTGTCGAGGCTGGGCATGGCGTCGCCTGTGAAGACATGGGTGAAGGCGACTGTAACCAGTCTGGCCGGAGTTGGTTCATGGGCGCGGCGGCCAGGAGCTGGAGAGCAGATCGCCCAGCAGCGCAACCCAGCCGTCAACCAGGCGGGTGAACAGGGCCTCCCCCAGGGCCGCGTCGGCGCCAGTGGCGTCGCCGACGACGCCACTGGCGGAGAGGTCGGCGGTCAACCAGGCGTTCGGAACAGCTCCCTCCAGGCTCCAGCCCGGCGGGGGGGCAGGGTCAGGGTGACCCTCCCGGGGCCGCTCGGGTCCCACCAGTTCAGGGGCCAGATGCAGCATCAGACTCGTTTCAGCCAGGGCCGCATGCAGCCCATCGCTTCGTTCCGGTTCCGGCACCAGCGCACTCACTCCCGGAGGACCGCTCCAGAGGAAGCAGGGCATCACCGCCAGACGGGGATGGGCAGCCCGCAACTGGCGGGCTGCCACCTGCAGCAGCGCGATCTGCCCGCCGTGGGCGTTGAACAGAACCAGGCGCTGGAAGCCTGCCCTGGCCAGATCGGCCCCCACGGACATCACCACCTGCAGCAGCACCTCCGCCGGCAGGCTGAGGGTGCCCGGGAAGGCCCCGTGCTCAGGTGAAAATCCGAGCTGAAACAGGGGCAGTCGCCAGATCGGCAACTGCATGGGCAACCGCTCCAGGACAGCCTCCAGCACCTCTTCGGCGAAGAGAGCATCGGTGCCCAGCGGCAGATGGGGACCATGCTGCTCCACAGCGCCGAATGGCCAGATCACCGTGCTGCCTGGCCTGGAGGCCGCTTCCCTGGCCGCCATCCAGTTCAGGGAATCCAGGGCGTGCTTGGGGAATGCTCCCATCGACTCCACGGGTTGATCCTTACAGTGTGGTGCTGTCCGTTCACCCTGGGCCATGGCTGGATCGCAGCGTCCCGTTCCTCCCTCCGCCCCCCGGCCGAATCCCCAGGCCCCCGCCAGGGTCGAGCCGCCGTTGCGCAAGCCTCCCCAGTTGATGTACATCAGCCGCAAGGAGGAGGAAGACGAGGAGCAGAACCCCCCAGCGGCCTCCTCCGCTCAGGCCGGAGTCGATGCGCCCGCACCAGCCGTGTCTCCGGAAGCGTCCAGGCCGGTTTCACCCCCCGAGGCCGCCGGAGCTCGTGCCGGTGATGACGACCGATTCGAAACGGCCAGCCTCGAGGGCATGACCATGGCTGACCTGCTGGGCGCAGCCGATGGCCCACCCCGCCGGGGCCGCTCCAGCCGCTCGGCCACTTCCGAATCCGGTGCCTCCAGGCCCGCCCGCACCGTCGACGATTTCGACTTCGACGAGGACGCGTTCCTGGCGGCGCTGGATGAGAACGAGCCGGTGGGAGCCACCGGTGATGTGGTCACCGGCACGGTGATCAGTGTTGAGAGTGATGGGGTGTACGTGGACATCGGCGGCAAGGCGCCGGGTTTCATGCCCAAGGCCGAGGCCGGCCTCGGAGTGATCAGCAACATCAAGGAGCGCTTCCCCAAGGGGCAGCCGGTGGAGGTGCTGGTCACCCGCGAGCAGAACGCCGACGGCATGGTCACCATCAGTGCCCGGGCCCTGGCCCTGCGCCAGAGCTGGGAGAAGGTGAAGCAGCTGGAGGCCGATGGCAAGGTGGTGCAGGTCAAGGTGAGCGGGTTCAACCGCGGCGGTGTCACCTGTGACCTGGAGGGCCTGAGGGGATTCATTCCTCGCTCCCAGCTTCAGAACGGGGAGAACCACGAGGAGCTGGTCGGGACAAGCTTCGCCGTGGCCTTTCTGGAGGTCAATGCCGAAACCCGCAAGCTGGTGCTCTCCGAGAAGCGTGCCGCCAGCGCCTCCCTGCTGGCGGAGCTGGAGGTGGGTCAGCTGGTGGATGGTCAGGTCGTGTCGGTCAAGCCCTACGGATTCTTCGTGGATCTCGGAGGTGTCAGCGGTCTGCTGCACCAGTCCTCCATCACAGGCACCCATCTGCGCGACATTCGCACCGTCTTCAGCCAGGGAGAGCGGCTCAAGGCACTGGTCACCCAGATCGATCCATCCCGGGGCAGGATTGCCCTGAACACAGCCCTGCTCGAGTCGCAGCCCGGTGAGCTGCTCACCGCCAAGGAGACCGTGATGGCTGAAGCGGAAGACAGGGCCAACCGGGCCCGCACGGTCCTGCGTCAGCAGGAGCAGGACGCAGGATGAGTTCGATCGCCCCCGCTGCTGCAGAAGCCAGGCTCTCCCTCGACTGGGAACTGGACTTCTATTCCCGTCCCGTGCTCGAGCCCGATGGCAAGAAGCGCTGGGATCTGCTGATCACCGCCACCCCGTCCAACGCCGCCGGTCAACCCCGGTTTCGCTGGGCGAAGAACTGTCCGGCCAGCACGGTCAATTCAGTGTGGCTTCAGGGGGCCCTCAACGAGGCGCTGGCGGCAGCTGAGGAGCAGGGCCTGGGTCCACCCCGGCGGCTGCGTTGCTGGCGGGCCACGATGCGCACCATGGTGCAGCGCGCTGCCGAAGCCGTTGGGCTGGAGGTCATCCCCAGCCGTCGCTGTTATGCCCTGGCTGAATGGCTGAGTGAGCGGGAACGGGAGGTTTACCCCGCCGAGGAGGGTTACATGGCCGGCCCCCTGGCACCGCCGCCCCAGCCGATGCGTTCGTTGCCCCTGCCCCTGCCGGAGGCGGCACGGGGCGATTCCTGGGCCTGGGCCTCCCTGCCCCTCGGCGCCCTGCGCGAAGCCTCCGACTGGGAGATCAGTTTTGAAGGGCTCTTTCCTCTGCCCGATCAGCTCTCCGATGAGCTGATGGTGCCAGGCCTTCGCCTGTTCAGCCGCAGCCGTTCCCTGGCCATCGCCGGCTGGTTCGCGGGTCTCGAGCCCGCCCGCCTGGAGATGGACGGCACCAGCCTCGTGCTCGAAGCCGGCCTGGAGGACCGTTGGCGGCTGGACACCCTGGCGGAGCCTGAGGCGAGCGAGGTGAGCGAAGCCTTCGCCGCCGCGCGCGAGGCCGCCTCCGGTCTGCAGTTCATCGCCGTGCAGAGCGATGCGCAGTCGCAGCGGTTCGATGGCTTCTGGCTGCTGCGCGACCTGCCGACGTTCTGAGGCCCCTGAACCGTGGCTGAGGCCGTCGATCCCCCCTTCGATCGCCCCGATGTGGGCTTCAACGCCCTGGACGGCTGGACCTGGGTGGGAACCTATGGCGGCTATGTCCTCCAGTGCGATCTGCTGGTGGAGTTCGAGCATGGCTTCTTCACCCGTCAGTGGAGTGGGCGTGGTCCCCAGGAGCTGGCCGCTGCGATCACTGCCGGGGTTTCGGTGCACCGCACCCGTCAGATTCACAGTTCCCTGGTGCTGCCCGCCGGCGAGGCCGCTGCAGAACCCTGGCCCGAAGGCGATGGGCTGGTCAGTGATGGCGGTGGTCAGTCGCTCTGGGTCTGCGGCGCCGACTGCACCCCGGTGCTGATCGCCGATCGGGCTCGGGGCTCCGTGGCCGCGTGCCACGCCGGCTGGCGTGGGGTGGCCTCCAGAATCCTGCCGGCGGCGATCGAAGCGCTGGAGCGCTCGGGCAGCCGGCGCTCCGATCTGGTGCTGGCTCTGGGGCCGGCCGTGCGGGGTGAGGCCTACCAGGTGAAGCAGGATGTGGCCCTGCAGGTGGCCAGCGCCTGCTGCGCCCCTGGAGAGGACCCCCAGCAGAGCCTGATGGCGGCAGGGGCTCTGACGCCCGAATCTTCCCTGGAGTTCCCTGGGGATCGCTGCCGCCTCGACATCCGCAAGGCCGCCCGTTCCCAGCTGCTGAACGCCGGGCTCGAGGCGGAGCAACTCCGCCTCTGCCCTCTCTGCACGGTGGGGGAGCCGCTGATGTTTCACTCCTGGCGCCGTGATCAGGTCAAGGCCGTTCAGTGGAGCGGCATCGTTGCCCAGGCCTGAGCCACCGCCTCCGCCACCCGGATGCCATCGATGCCGGCCGAGAGGATGCCACCGGCGTAGCCGGCGCCTTCCCCTGCCGGGTAGAGGCCGCGGGTGTTCACGCTCTGCAGATCCGGCCCCCTTGGAATCCGCACCGGCGACGAGGTGCGGGTTTCGACGCCGGTGAACATGGCGTCGGCCATCGCGTAGCCGGGAATGCTGCGCTCGAAGGCCGGGATCGCCTCCCGCAGGGCCTGGACAGCGAAGTCCGGCAGGCAGACGCTCAGATCGGCTGGTGTGGTCCCGGGGGCGTAGGAGGGCTGGATCGAGCCAGGAGCCCGGCTCACGCCCCGGCCCGCGAGGAAATCGTCGAGCCTCTGCACGGGAGCCCGGTAGGTGCCGCCACCGAGGGCAAAGGCCTTCGCTTCCCAGTGGCGCTGGAAGGCCACCCCGGCCAGGGGGTCGTCTGGGCCCCGGCCGTAGGGAAGCAGATCCTCGAGCTCCAGGCTCACCACGATGCCGCTGTTGGCATTGCGCTCGTTGCGGGAGTGCTGGCTCATGCCGTTGGTGACCAGGTGGCCGGGCTCGGAGGCCGCCGCCACCACCAGCCCACCGGGACACATGCAGAAGCTGTAGACGCTTCGGCCATCACTGAGGTGGTGAACGAGCTTGTATTCCGCCGCCCCCAGCTGCGGGTGGCCGGCGCAGGCCCCCCAGCGGGCCCGGTCGATCAGCGACTGGGGATGCTCGAGCCGCACCCCGATCGAGAAGGGTTTGGGCGCGAGGCTCACGCCCAAGTCATGCAGGCTGGCGAAGGTGTCACGGGCGCTGTGGCCCACCGCCAGCACCACGTGGTGGGCCGTGAGGCAGGAGCCGTCGGCGAGCACCACGCCGCAGACCCGCTGGCCCCCGGCCGCAGCTTCGGTGGCAAGGCTCACCACCTGGCTGTTGAAGCGGATCTCCCCACCCAGCGCTTCGATGCGGCTGCGCAGACCCCGCACCACCGTGGCCAGCTTGAAGGTGCCGATGTGGGGGCGGTGGAGCGTCAGGATCTCCGGATTCGCTCCGCAGGCCACCAGTTCCTCCAGCACTTTCCGCCCCAGGTGGCGGGGGTCCCGCACCTGGCTGTAGAGCTTGCCGTCGGAGAAGGTGCCGGCCCCGCCCTCGCCGAACTGCACGTTCGAGGCCGGATCGAATTGGCGCTGACCCCGCCAGAAACCGAAGGTGTCGGCCGTGCGCTCCTTGATCGGCTTCCCCCGCTCCAGCAACAGAGGCCGCAGGCCCATCTGGGCGAGCACCAGCGCGGCGAAGTAGCCACAGGGCCCGGCGCCGACCACGATCGGCCGTTCCTGCCGCTCTGCCGCCCCGGGCTCCAGGCGAGTCACGTACTGGTAGGTGGTGTCGGGAGCGGGGCGGAGATGGGGATCCTTCTTCCAGCGCTCCAGGAGAGCCTTGGGATCAGCCACGTCCAGGTCAAGGCTGTAGCTGAGGCGAATGGCGTTCTTCTTGCGCGCATCGACGCTGCGCCTGACCACCGTCCAGCTCCGCAGGCTCCTTGCCGGGATGCCCAGACGCTTCAGCACCGCCTGGCGCACGTCGTCGTCGGTGTGGTCGAGGGGGAGCCTGAGTTCGCTCAGCCGCAGCACGATGCCTGCCTGGTCCCTGGGGGGCGTGTCGCTTGTCCCTGCATTCCAGCAGGTTGCCCCCTCCTGCCCAGCAGGGCTGTCAGGCTGGATCCAACAAACCTTTGTCGCAGCGCTTGATTCCATGGGTCTTGCCCACTGCCCGCTCTGCGTTGGCCTGGCCGTTCTCAGCCTGCTGCGATGCAGCGCCCTCGCTTTGATGCTCTGGCGCCTCTGCGCCAGCCAGGCCCAGCCACGACTGCGCCTGGCTGCCTCCTAGCGTCAGCCTTCCCAGCGGCCCCTGAGCACCGACGCCATGGCACTGCAGGCCACGTATTTCGGCGCGAATGGCTGGTTGTTCGATTTCGCCGGATTTCGCGTTCTGCTCGATCCCTGGCTGACGGGCCCCCTGGAGTTCCCGCCCGGTCCCTGGTTTTTTAGGGCCGAGCTGAACCAGCCCTGGCCTGTTCCCGAGCGCCTGGATCTGCTGCTGCTCACCCAGGGACTGCCCGACCACTGCCACGCGCCGACCCTGGCCTTGCTGGATCCCTCTCTGCCGGTGGTGGGGTCCGCCAGCGCCGCCGAACGCGCCCGACGACTGGGCTTCCTGTCGGTGACGTCGCTTGCCCCTGGGGAGCGGCACCAGGCCGGTGAGCTGACCGTCACCGCCAGCGCAGGGGCACCCGTGCCTCAGGTGGAAAACGGCTACCTGCTGGAACACCCCAAAGGCAGCCTCTACGTGGAACCCCATGGCTACCTCTCCGGCGACCTGCCGGCCCAGCCTCTGGATGCCGTGGTCACGCCTGTGCTCGATCTGGGCCTGCCCCTGGTGGGGGCCTTTGTGAAGGGAATGCAGGTGCTCCCGCAGGTGCTCGAGCGGTTTCAGCCCAGGGTGGTGCTGGCCAGCACCACAGGCGGTGAGGTGCGTTACGAGGGTGCCCTGACCAGGATTCTCTGGCAGAAGGGCAGCGTCGAACTGGCGGCCAGGATGGTGGAGTCCCGCCTTGAGCCCAGCAGAGCCGATTCAGAGCCTGGGCCGAGCTCTCGCTTGATCGATCCGGTGCCAGGGGTGAGTTACGACCTGATGGAGGCCTGAGGCCACCAGATCGGCAGAGGCCCTGGCCCGCTCAGGGCATCGTCAGCAGCTCGTGCTCCACCATGAAGATGTTGCCGTAAAGGTTGGCAAGAATGTCCTTGCCGGCCTGGGTCAGCTCCAGGTAAGGAATTGCCGTCCTGATGTAGGGGAAGACCTGGCCCCAGTAGAAGGTGGGATAGGCCTTGAGCAGCTGGCCGGGATTTTCACAACCCAGCACCTTGTTCATCCCCGTTTCCTCGAATTCCCAGAACAGAGCGGGGATCTTGTTGAGATAGCGGGGATCGCTCAGCTGGCCGATCAGGTCAGAGGCCCTCACCAGACCGGGCATGTGGGTGGTGCACTGGTGGTCGGTGGAGGCTGGAACAGGGAATCGGGTGAGCTCGATGTTGCGCTTGATCGTTTCCGCATCAATCAGCGCGTGGCCACCGAAGCGCTCCTCGATGAACAGCTTGCCGCGATCGATGTGGTGGGGGGTGAGTGCGGCACAGGTGGCACCTTCCTTCAGGCTGATTGATCCGCCATCCACCCCCGTGGCATAGAAGCCTTCCTTGTCGTCACGGCAGACCCCCTTGATGTAGCCGATGTCGTGGCAGAGGTGCGAAATCGTGAAATGCAACCAGTCGTCGGGGGTGATGCCCCCTTCGCGAAGATGCTTGCCGTAAAGGATGTGCTGCCCTACCAGGGTCACCATGATGGTGTGCTCAACGTCGTGGTAGAGCGCATCCCCGGTGGCGATGTTCTCAAGGGCCATCGAGGCTGCCCAGGAAATGATTTCCTCGTACTCCCGCTTGAGCGTGCCGTAGGAGGATCGGTAGGTGGCGATCAGACGCTCCTGCACGTCTTTGATCATCAACCGAGTCGCGTTGAACATCGTTTCTGGAGACGGACAACCCGCCGGCTTCGTCATTTCAAGCTAGGCATCGCCCATGGCCGTTGCAGGGATCGCTGGCCGGGCTCCGATCCGTCATCCTGGATGGATTGCAGCACCTTCGGCCGTGACCACCACCCCTGTCGATGCCACCATCGAGCGCGCTTCTGACCCTGAAACCTGGCGCGACAAAACAGTGGGCGCTGAGAGCGACCACTTCGATTTGGTGGTGATCGGGGCTGGATCAGGTGGGCTGGCCGCCGCCAAACGCGCCGCCAGCCATGGGGCCCGGGTCGCTGTGGTGGAAGGGGATCGGGTGGGCGGCACCTGTGTGATCCGGGGCTGTGTGCCCAAGAAACTGCTGGTCTATGGATCGGCTTATCGGCACCTGCTGGCCGATGCAGCCAGCTACGGATGGAGCGTGGGGGAGTCTCGTTGCGATCCAGGACGACTGCTGGCGGCGGTCCGCGCTGAGGTGGACCGGCTCAATGGGTTGCACATCGGCTTCCTCGAGCGCGCCGGGGTGGAACTGGTCACTGGATGGGGGCGCTTTCTGGATGCCCATCACGTGGAGGTCAGCCGTCGTGACGGCAGCCGACGGGTGCTGCACGGTGCACGCGTACTGATCGCTGCGGGAGGGCGACCGCACCGCCCTGCGATCCCTGGGGCTGAGCTGGGCTGGGTCAGCGATGACATGTTTCTGCTGGAAGACCTGCCCCAGAGGGTGCTGATCGTGGGCGGAGGCTTCATCGCCTGTGAATTCGCCTGCATCCTGCACGGTCTCGGTGTGGTGGTGGACCAGTTCGTGCGCGGGGATCACCTGCTGCGCGGCTTTGACATGGAACTCAGCGACGTGGTGCGCGAGGGCATGGAAGCCGCCGGCATCAACCTCCACTTCGCCCAGACCCTCACGGCCATTTCCGGGCAACCCGGTGATTTGATCGCCACCACCAGCGACGGGCTCCAGGAACCCTGCGGTGGCGTGCTGCTGGCCACCGGCCGCAAGCCCTTCCTGGCCGGTCTGGAGCTGGCAGCCGCCGGGGTGCACATCGCTGCTGAGCGCATCCCCGTGGACGGGGACCAGCGCACCAATGTGCCCCACATCTTTGCCGTGGGGGACATCACCGACCGCATCAACCTCACGCCTGTGGCGGTGGATGAGGGCCGTGCGTTCGCCGACAGCCTCTACGGCGGCCGCCCCCGCCAGGTGGACCATGACCTGGTGGCCAGTGCCGTGTTCAGCCAGCCGGAGCTGGCCACGGTGGGGCTGAGCGAAGAGCAGGCCCTCGCCCGCTACGGCCCCGACGGAGTGCGCCTCTACAGGGCTCGCTTTCGCTCCATGGCCCAGGCGCTGCCCCAGAGTGGGCCCCGTTGCCTGCTCAAGCTGGTAGTGGAGGTGGCTTCAGGCCGGGTGCTGGGCTGCCACATGGTGGGTGAGCACGCAGCCGAGATCATTCAGATGGCTGCGATTGCCATCGGCATGGGGGCGACCAAGGCCGACTTCGATCGCACCATGGCGCTGCATCCCACCGTGTCTGAAGAATTTGTAACGATGCCCGAGTGAGGGAATCCTCGAGAGTCACTGGGGCCACGACGGTGTCAGCGGATGGAGACATCGACAGAATTGACTACTTTCGTGGAGAACTCAAGACCACGGTGACGCACCGGTCCAATGTCGGCCCTCGTTCTGCTCATCGACCATGAAAGGGTCGGCCGTGATCGCCTGGCCACCCAGCTTCACGATGCGGGCTTTCATGTGCTTGTGGCCGATGATGGCCATCGAGGCCAGGCCATGGCCCTGCAGGCCAATCCCCAGTTGATCGTGGTGGAGCTGCTGCTGCCGGGAATCGATGGGCTGACGATTCTGCAGCGGCTGCGGCGCGATCGGCGCACCAGCCGAACGCCCATGCTGGTGCTCACCGCCCTCAGCAGCCTCGATGACAAGCTGAGAGGCTTCAACTCCGGTGCCGACGATTACCTGACCAAGCCCTACGCCCCGGAGGAGCTTCTGGCCAGGGTCAAGGCACTGCTCCGCGGACGTGCCACCACACCCCAGCTGGTGCGGGCCCCCGAAGTGCTCAGCTACGGGCCGCTCACCCTGGTGCCTGAGCGCTATGAGGCTATCTGGCATGGCAGCCCCATCCGGCTGACACGCACCGAATTCGAACTCCTCCACTGCCTGCTGCAGCGTCATGGCCAGGTGGTGCCCTGGGCGGTGATCCTGAAGGAGATCTGGGGCTATGGGCCCGAGAAGGACGTGGAATGCATCCGGACCCACATCCGCCACCTGCGCGGAAAGCTGGAGGTTGACCGCCACAGACCGGCCCACATCAAAGCGATCTACGGGATCGGCTACTGCCTGGATCTTCCCCTTGATCCTGCTCAGCCGGCCGATGGCGCTCAGACTGGCCTCGCTCTGGTGGGAGAAATCTTCGATCCGGCTGCCGGGATCAGCGCCGCCCCCCCTCTGCGCCTGGAGCAGAAGGGGCGGCGGCGCAGGGCCTGAGACGCCGATGTCACATTGATCACACCAGTCGGTGGTGTTTGTACGCGACCACCTGGTCAGCCGCGCTTGGATGGATCGAGGACTTCTCCACTCCGACCCTTACTGCCGTGAACGACGTCTGTCCCTCGATCGATCCCTGCCTGGAGCGGGTGACCTGCCCGGTGATGGCCATGGCCAAGTCGAAGAGCAAAGGCTGCAAAGCCAAGAAATGCTCCAACTGGAAGGGTGGCCGCTGCCGCTGCGGTCGCGACTGAGGGCCTCTGCCGGGTCCGGGATTCGGGTTCGGTTCAGGCCGCAGCCGCTGCCGGCGCGTTCAGGGATTGATCCAGGATCATCAAGGCACCGAAATCGGTGCCGCAGTAGCGCACCTGAGCGAGCAGGTGCGCTACTTCGTTTTCCGCGTCCACCTGGCTCTTGATCATCGGATCCAGAAAGATGGAAGTTCGGTAATCGCCGCAACGTTCGGCCAGGCTGTACAACTGCTGCAACGAAGTGGTGACTTCGGCTTCCATCTCGAAGACCGACACGAGCACGTCCTCGACGTTCGTCCATGTCTGCCGGGGCTGGGGCAGGGCCGCGAGCTCAACAGGCTGAGAGCGGGCCACCAGATAATCAACGAACAGCCCGGCATGGACCCTCTCACCATCAGATTCAGCCCGGGCGTAGCCGGCGAATCCGTTCAATTCCCGCTGGGTGAACCACACACCAAGCGACCAGTATGTGTAACTGGCCATCAATTCCATCTGGAGATGATTGCACAGGCCCTGGTGCAATTCAGCCTCCATATCCTGCGCGACTGGCCGACGTGGCAGAAGGGGAGCCGCAGTCAGACTGCTGGCGCTGACAGGGTTGCTGATCACCATGGGGCCCATTTCACGACAACCACCCTACAAAGGGAGCCGGCACCCCTGCCTGACTTCCATCTCCGCCACCGCAGGCCCCCCCGGCTGGTCCTGAACCGGACCCCTTAGGCTCTTCTCCAACCTCTGCTTGAAGTCGAACAACCGCATGATTCCGGATCGCTTCGAACCAGGCGCCATGCCGGCCGATCTGGCCACCCTCACACGCCTGTGCTGGTGTCTCGGGGTTCGCAGTCGTCAGGCCATCAAGGATCTCAGCAGCTGCTCCAATCCTCAGCTCCGGGCCCGGCTGGAGCACCACCTGTTGCATCTGCGTCTGCAGGCCAACGCCATGGCACGGCATGCCGAGCTGATGGTCGAGTCGCTGGATTCACTCCACTGGGAAGTGGCGTTGTTGCATGAGGTGATGCGGCGCAACCGCCGTCTTTTCACCTTGGCTTCTCTGGTCTGATCGATCGGGAGAGCGTGCGGCCATGGGTGGGAGGACGCCCACAGCCCGTTGGCGAGGGGCTGCTTCGGGCCCTAAACAGGAGCGGTGAGATCAGATGACATGCGTCCTTCGAGCCAGTCGCGGCAGCACCACCAGATCCTGATTGTCGGAGGAGGCGCGGCGGGAATCACGGTGGCAAGCCAGTTGCTTCTTGCCCAGAGCGGCCTGGATGTGGCGATCCTGGAGCCCAGCACCGATCACTACTACCAACCCGGTTGGACCCTGGTGGGGGGAGGGGTGATGACGCGGGAGCAGACCCGACGTGAAGAAGCTGAGCTGATTCCGACCGGTTGCAGCTGGATTCAAGCGGCGGCGGCTCGCTTTGAGCCTGAAGCCAACCAGGTGATCACCACTGACGGTGACACCATCTCCTACGACGCCCTGGTGGTGGCCACCGGCCTGCAGTTGTGCTGGGAACGCATCAAGGGTCTCAAGGATGCACTCGGTCGCCAGGGGGTCACCAGCAACTACTCCCGTGAGCACCTCCCCTACACCTGGGAGACCATCCGCAGCTTCCAGGGCGGCACCGCGATCTTCACCTACCCGGACACACCGATCAAGTGCGCCGGAGCTCCCCAGAAGATCATGTACATGGCCGACGACATCTTCAAGGCCACCAGCGGGGTGGGAGTGAACACCAAGGTGGTGTTCGCCACCGCAGGGCCCGGCCTCTTCGGTGTTCCTGTCTATGCCCGGGTGCTGAAGAAAGTGGTGGAGGAACGGGGCATCCAGGTGCTGCTTCGCCACAACCTCAAGGAGATCAGGGCCGATGAGCAGGTGGCGGTCTTCGAGGTCAGCGATCCGGAGGGGACAATCTCCCGCGAGGAGATCCCATTCTCGATGATCCATGCGGTGCCGCCGATGGCGGCACCGGACGTCATTGCCGATAGCCCACTGGCCACCAGTGCTCCCGGCGGCTGGGTGGAAGTCGACAAGTTCAGCACCCAGCACGTGCGCTACCCCAACGTCTTCTCCCTAGGGGATGTGTCGTCGCTGCCCACCTCCAAGACCGCCGGGGCGGTGCGGGGTGAGGCCCCCGTGCTGGTGGCCAATCTGCTGGCCCACCTCGCCGGCAAGCCCCTGCAGGCCCGCTACGACGGCTACAGCGTCTGCCCGCTGATCACCGGCTACGACAAGGTGGTGATGGCCGAGTTCGACTATGACCTGGAACCCGTGAGTTCCTTCCAGATCGACCCCACCCGCGAGCGCTGGAGCATGTGGCTGATGAAGACCAAGGGCCTGCCCTGGATCTACTGGAACCGGATGCTCAAGGGTCGACCCCATGAAAGCCGCTTCCTCAAGCCCCTCAAACCCCTGGTCCAGGCCCTCGGACTGGCCTACAAGGGCTGATCGGCCAGCTCGTCGAGCTGCTCCTGCATCTCCGCCACCACCCGCGCGTAGCAGGACTGCACGTAAGACCGGTCGCGGCTGGCGGCATGGCCGCTGCGCTCGAAGCGGATCGGCCGGCAGACACGGGTGTGGATCTTGGCGGGCAGGGGCAGGTTGGGCAGCGGGCCCACGGCCAGGCCCCAGGGCAGGCCGAGGTAGAGCGGAAACACCTCGGGGTCGATGCCGAACAGCCAGGGAAGGCCGCGCTGATGCAAGCGCTGCATCGGTTCGTAGCAGTCCTCGAGAACGATCAGGGTGTCGTGGCTGCCCCAGGAGATCAACGGCACGATCGGCACGTCGTGCCACAGGGCCAGCCGGATGAAGCCGGTGCGCCCCCTGAACTGGATGGTCTGGCGCAGCCGATGGGGACGGAAGGCATCCTGGCCCCCACCGGGAAACACCAACAGGCTGTCGCCCCGCTCCAGCACGGCCTTGGCCAGCCGGGGGTAGTAGGGAATCGCCCCGGTGCGGGCGGCCAGTTGCGCCGCCTGGGGGAACACCTGCCAGACCTTGGGGTGAGCGAGGCCGTACACGCGCCGCTCCAGACCGATGCGCCGGAACCAGTCGCGCATCAGCATCGGCAGATCAGGACTGGCCAGGCCACCGTTGTGGGAGCCCACCAGCAGCATCGGGCCTGCTGACGGAATCCGCTCCCAGCCACTGGTGCTCACCCGGAAATAGTGCTGGTAAAGCCAGTCCCATAGTGGGAGCAGGCGCTGGATCACCCGCGGATCCCGCTCGGCTCCGGGCGCGGCGAACGCCGGGGGGCCATCAGGCATGGGAATGGGGTCGGAGCGAGGCCCTGACCCTAGGGGCGACGGCCGAGGGCGCCAAGGTTTCTGCTGGCTGCGCCTGCCGCTCTGGCCAGACTGAGATCAACACCACCGTTGGCCATGACAGCTGCGATCGATCGTCCCCTGCGGCTGCGGGCCCTGTGGTTGGCCTGGCTGCTCTGCATGCTCTTCCACGTGGATCTGGGGTTGATGCCCCTGTTCCATGGACTCTCGCCGGAGATCGAAAGCCATCTGGCCCAGGAACGGCTGCCGCTGCTGTTCACCGGGATGATGCTCTATTTCCTGGTGCCCGTGGTCGCTGTGGTGCTGTTGGCTTACAGCGCCAGTGATCCCCGGCGCCCTGAGCCCTGGCGGGCCTGGCGAAGGCTTCACTTCTGGCTGAGCGTGGTGTACACGCTCACCAATCTTCCCCATCTGGTGGCCGACATCCTGGTGCCCGACTCGAGAGGGGATCAGGTGGCACTGATGCTGGTGCTGGTGGTGATCGGGCTGCTGATCAACCGTGAGGCATGGTGCTGGTGGCGCGACTACCGCCCGGCTGGAGCCAGGCCGGCTGCATCGAACACCCCTTCGAACAGCACCGAGCTGAGGTAGCGCTCTCCGGAATCAGGCAGCACCACCACGATCGTCTTGCCTGCGAAGCTCTCCTCGGCAGCCAGGCGAAGGGCGGCCGCCGTGGCGGCACCGCAGGAGATGCCTGCCAGGATGCCCTCCTCGCGCATCAGCCGCCTGGCCATGGCCACGGCTTCCTGGTCGCTGACCGCCTCGACCCGATCCACCATCTGAAGATCAAGGTTCTCAGGGACGAAGCCGGCGCCGATCCCCTGGATCTTGTGGGGGCCGGGCTGGGGTGGCTCGCCGGCCTTGGCCTGGGCAATCACAGGGCTGTTCACAGGTTCCACGGCCACCGAGAGCAGCGACTGTCCGCGGGTGGTCTTGAAGTAGCGGCTGACCCCGGTGATGGTGCCGCCTGTGCCGACCCCCGCCACGAGCACATCCACATGGCCATCGGTGTCGTTCCAGATTTCCGGTCCGGTGGTGTCGTGGTGAATCTGGGGGTTGGCGGGATTGGCGAACTGCTGGAGCAGCACATAGCGATCGGGATCGGAGGCGGCGATTTCGTGGGCACGGCCCACCGCGCCGGTCATCCCGAGCTTGCCCTCAGTGAGCTCGAGCCGGGCCCCATATGCGGTGAGCAGCTTGCGGCGCTCCAGGCTCATCGATTCGGGCATCGTCAGGGTGAGGGGGATGCCCCGGGATGCGGCCACGAAGGCCAGGGCGATGCCGGTGTTCCCGCTGGTGGGCTCGATCAGCTCCTTGCCGGGTCCGAGCCGCCCATCCTTCTCGGCCTGCCAGATCATGGCGGCACCGATCCTGCACTTGACCGAATAGGCGGGATTGCGCCCTTCAATTTTGGCCAGCACCGTCGCCCGGCTGTCACCGACCACCCGGTTCAGCTTCACCAGGGGGGTGCGGCCGATGCTCAGGCTGCTGTCAGCGAAAATCGATGCCATCGAGGACACGGGAACTTCGTGCACCCTCGCACCCTCGGGCCGTGAAGATCAATTGTCCTGCCAGGCCTCTCTCTGGTCCTGATGCCAGTGGTGCCACACCCGAATCGCCAGCAGGGCCACCAACACAGGAATCACAACGAAAAGGCTGAAGCTGCGCAGAGGGGAGGCCAGGTCGGGCGCGGTGAGGGGAAGGATCTGCTCCACCATGTAGAGGCCGTAGAGGCCCACCAGCAACACCCCTTCCCGTCGGGAAATCTCACCTCCGGTCCAGAAGATGGGCAGCAGAGCCACGGTGGTGGCCACCATGATCGGAAGATCCGAGCGAATCAAGGCAGGATCGACAGACAGCCCTCGCCCTCCGGAAACGAAGGCGCAGCTACCAAGAATCAGGAGCTGATTGAGCAGGTTGCTGCCCACCACATTGCCGATGGCGAGATCGGTCTTGCCCCTGATGGCCGCCATGATCGAGGTCACCAGCTCGGGCATCGATGTGCCGGCCGCCACGACCGTGAGGCCGATCAGGGTCTGACTCACCCCCAGGCCCAGGGCGATTGCGGAGGCGCCCTTCACCAGGATCTGGGATCCCCACACCAGCAGGCCCAGCCCGCCGGCCAGTCGGATCAGGGCTGGGCCATAGCCGCCGTGCGCGGCAGCCGGATCGATTCCGTCGTGGTCTTCGGCCTGCTCTTCCCGGGCCGTGCGCGTTTCCCAGATGGTGTTGATCACCAGGGCGAACAGCAGGGCCAGGCCGGCCTGCCAGGTGACCCGCCCAGCCGAGGCCATGCCCCAGACCGCCATGGACACCGCCAGCAGCAGAGGTACATCCCGGCGAATCAGGCGGCTGTGCACCCGCATCGGCAGGATCACGGCGCTGATGCCGAGCACCACCAGCACGTTGAAGATGTTGCTGCCCACCACATTGCCCAGCGCCAGATCGTCGATGCCCTGGAAGGAGGAGATCAGACTGACGAACAACTCAGGGGCGCTGGTGCCCAGGGCCACCACGGTGAGACCGATGACCAGCTGAGGAACCCCCAGCAACAGGGCGAGAGCCACTGAGCCCTGAACGAACAGTTCGCCGCCGCCGAAGAGCATCAGGATGCCCACCACGACCTCGATCACACTCAGCAAGGTGGCTCCTCGTGGAACCTGATTCTGCCTTCTGACGACCAGGACGCAGCAGCTGATTGCCGATCGCCTGAACAGGTGGCTGGAAGCGAACGGCTCTGATGGATCGGCTGTGCTCTGGGGCACAAAGGCTGTGGATTGTCACAAGCTGAGCCGATCGAGTGGACCACAAGGAGCTCGGTCCCCCCCGGACCTTATGGTTCGCCCCATTCATGTGAAGGGAACGAGTGGCAATCGCCCGCCCACTGACCTGGCTGAATCAGATCAGTTCGCAACACATCAAAGGGGATGTCTTCGGCGGTGTCACTGCGGCTGTTGTGGCTCTCCCGATGGCCCTGGCCTTCGGCGTGGCCTCAGGAGCCGGTGCGGTTGCAGGCCTTTGGGGGGCGGTGCTGGTGGGGCTGTTTGCCGCGCTCTTCGGCGGGACCCCCACCCTGATCTCGGAGCCCACGGGCCCGATGACGGTGGTGATGACGGCGGTGATCGCCAGCCTGACCTCGCAGGCCTCCAACCCCGAAACGGGTCTGGCGATGGCCTTCACCGTGGTGATGATGGCCGGGGCATTCCAGATCCTCTTCGGGATCCTGAAGCTGGGCCGCTATATCACGATGATGCCCTACACGGTGATCTCGGGCTTCATGTCCGGCATCGGCTTCATCCTGATCATTCTTCAGATCGGTCCCTTCCTGGGTCAGGCCATCCCCAAGGGCGGAGTGATGGGAACCCTCTCAGCCCTGCCCCAGCTCCTTGCCGGGGCGAGGCCGGCGGAGGTGATCCTGGCGGTCGTCACCCTGGCAATCATCTGGTTCACGCCGGCCCAGGTGAAGCGCTTCGCCCCACCCCAGCTGGTAGCCCTGGTGGTGGGAACCCTGCTCTCCCTCACTGTGCTCAATGCCGGCAGTGGCCCTGAGGCGGAAGCGATTCGGCGCATCGGTGAGATTCCGAGCGGCTTCCCCCGGCTTGTGGTCCCCCAGTTCGAGCCTGGTCTGTTCCAGCTGATGGTGGTGGATGCCCTGGTGCTGGGTCTGCTGGGCTGCATCGATGCCCTGCTCACCTCCGTGGTGGCCGACAGCATCACCCGCACCGAGCACAACTCCAACAAGGAACTGATCGGCCAGGGACTGGGAAACATCGTCTCTGGTCTGTTCGGCGGCATTGCCGGTGCGGGAGCCACCATGGGCACCGTGGTGAACATCCAGACGGGTGCACGATCGGCGCTCTCCGGCATCACCCGAGCCCTGGTGCTGATGCTGGTGATCCTGGGGGCCTCCGGCCTGGCTGCTTCCATCCCGATGGCCGTGCTGGCTGGCATTGCCCTCAAGGTCGGCATCGACATCATCGATTGGAGCTTCCTGCGCCGCGCCCACCATGTGTCGATCAAGGGGGCGATGATCATGTATGGCGTGATCCTGCTCACTGTCCTTGTGGATCTGATCGTGGCCGTAGGTGTCGGCATCTTCGTGGCCAACATCCTCACGATCGAGAAGATGAGCACCCTGGAGACGAAGTCGGTGAAGGCAATCAGCACCGCCGACGATGACCTCAATTTGCCAGAGAATGAAAAGGCTCTTCTCGATCAGGGAGGCGGCAAGGTTCTCCTCTTTCAGTTGATCGGTCCGATGATCTTTGGCCTGGCCAAAACAATCTCCCGTGAGCACAATGCCATCAAGGAGTGTCAGTCAATCGTGTTTGATCTCAGCGAAGTGTCTCACATGGGCGTGACCGCATCCCTGGCTCTCGAGAATGCCGTGAAGGAGGCGATCGAGAAGCAGCGCAATGTCTACCTGGTGGGGGCTGAAGGGAGCACCCTCAAGCGCCTCAGGAGCCTCAAGGTGTTTGGTCTTCTGCCCTCCGACCACGTGGAAATGAGCCGGGCTGAAGCCCTGGCAGATGCGTTGGAAACCACGGCTGGAGTGGTCTGATCAGGTGAGTGTCAGCTCAGGGGTGCGGAAGCAGGAGGTCCCCCTGGCCCACCGGGACAGCTTGGCCGGTCGACTTGAACCGGTTCAGGCCTTTGGTGACGGTCACTCGGGTGAGACCGGTGAGTTCAGCGATCACCTGATGGGTCAGATTCATCTCCTCCATGGAAAGACTGTGGCCCATGCTGTTGACCCGTCCAAACTGGGCAGCCATCCAACGCAGCATGTGGATCAATCGGTCATCGGCCCTGCGAATCCGACTGTTGCGCATGATCTCCATCGAGCGACTGATCTGTCGACGGAGCGCATCAAGAATGTCGCCGTCCGAGGGCCGGTGACTTTCGAGGCACACATGGGAGAGCGTGCAGGTCTCGTTACGGCATTCAAATGTTGTCTGAGTTCCGAGGATTAGATCACCGGGGCCCCAGAGCATCAAGGTGATCAACTCAGCTTCCTGATTCCAGGTCACCTGCCTGACATAGCCATCGTTGATCAGCCAAATCATCCCTGTCGGCAATACCGAGTTGGGCTTGAGATTCAGGACAGGAATTCATCCAGACGGATCGTCGAAGTGGCTGATTGGAAGCGAACAGACTGATCGTTGCTCCACTTCAAGTGGGCCAAACATAGAAGCACCCCAATCGATTTGGACCCCTCGTTCAGACAGGATCCACAATTCATGGAATCAGCCGCGTTAATCAGTCGGCCTGCAGATGCAAAAAACCACCGAGGCCTCCTGGCTCCGGTGGTGGATTGATGGGGGGCGGGGGCTGTTGGAACCCGGAGGCTGTGGGGAGAGATCCGGGAATCAGCGGCGGTTGGAGCGTGAGACGCGAACCGGGACCAGCACGGGTTGCATCATGCCACCGCCGCCACTGTCGTCGTCCGAGTCGGTGGTGAGCCAGAAGGCGAGACCGAACAGCGCAAGAACGCTGGAGACAAGCAGCAGTTCGGCCATCGATCAGGGCTCGGGGTGGTCACAACCTAGCCAGAATCCATGGCCCTGCTGTGACCGATGCTGCGATCGGACCCTCCCGGGCCATGGGTGCGGGTTCCGGGAGGGTCTCAGGCGAAGCCCTGGCCAGCGTCCTTGGCCACACAGGCCTGAAGCTGGCGGCGCAGGCGCTTGTGATCCAGATCCTTGCCGATCAGCACCAGCTGGTTCTTGCGCTCACCCGTCCAGTCACCGTCGTCGATCGAAAAACGCTTCCCAGCCAGATGGAAGACGTGGCGCCGCTCGCTTTCGTTGAACCAGAGGATCCCTTTGGCCCTGAAGACTTCCGTCGGCAGCTGATTATCGAGAAAATTCTGGAATTTGCGCAGGGCGAAGGGCCCATCGCTGGAGAAGGAGAGCGAGGTGAAGCCCTCGATCGCGAGGTGATCGGCTGGATTCTCAGCTGATCCCGCATCATGCTCGTGGCTATGGGCGTGATGGCTATGGGCGTGATGGCCGTGGTCGTGGCTGCAGTGGCCATGGTCGTGGTCACAGTCGCCATGGTCGAGCTGGTCCGCACCCTGGGGCTCGGCGGCGGCTGTGGCGTCTCCGTCCACCACCCGGTCGGATTCGAACAGGCCCACGCTCAGCAGCAGCGGCAGGGCCACGTCTCCTTTGACCGAGCGCAGGATGCGGGCATCCGGTTTGAGGTTGCGCAGGAGGCTTTCCAGCTGCTGCAACTTCGGCTCGGGCACCAGATCGCACTTGTTGAGCATCAGGATGTCGCCGTAGATCACCTGGGCGCGGCCCACTTCGCTCTCGAAGCTGCTCTCTTCGAAGTTCTCGGCATCGATCAGGGTGATGATCGAATCCAGGCGGGTGGTGTCGCGCAGCTCACTGCCCAGAAAGGTCATCGCCACCGGCAGGGGATCGGCCAGCCCGGTGGTTTCCACCACCAGATAATCCACAGGCTCCGGGCGCTCCAGGATCCGCTCCACCGCTTCCAGCAGCTCGCCGTTGATCGAGCAGCAGATGCAGCCATTGCTGAGCTCCACCATGTCTTCACCGGTGGCGATGATCAGGTCGTTGTCGATGCCAATTTCACCGAACTCATTGACCAGCACAGCGGTCTTCAGTCCGCTCTGGTTGCTGAGGATGTGGTTGAGCAGGGTGGTTTTGCCGGCACCGAGGAAGCCCGTGAGGATCGTTACCGGCAGGGAGGTGGCCGCCGGATCAATTCCGGCGACCAGGGGGGCTGCTGAGGGTTGACTCAAGCTGGCAGGAGTGGCGGTGGTGGTCATGGAGAAGGAATGGTGCCGCAGGGGAGCGCAGCGGCTTAGAAGGTGTGGCAGCAGTCTGACGCCTGGCTCAGAACTGGAAGCTGGTCTTCACCAGGCCTCCCAGCTGGCTGAAGCTCTCCCCTGATGGGGTGCCCTGGCCGAGGGGCCGGCTCAGATAGAACAGGGCCGGAGTGACCGAAATCGAGTCGCTGACCTGGAATCTGTACCACCACTCCCAGACGAAATTCTGATCCTGAGGCGTTGCTCCACCCTGCAGGGCCGTTGCAAACACAGGCTGGCCGACCGCCAGGCCCAAAGCGTTCCCCTTGGCGAACACATCGCTCCACTGGAGGCCCACCATCCACGACTGGCTTGTGGTGAGAGCACCGTCGTCCTGGGTGTCGTCGTAGGAGGTGGTGTTGAGGCCCCAGCCGGCGCTGATCGAGGGGATCCAGCCAGAGGCGGCGGGCTGCCAGTAGCCACTCAGGCCGAAGGCGTTGGTGCGGCTGCCGGGCTCTGCACCAGCGGTGCTGGCGAAGGGCGTGGAGCCAGGCACCTCCACGCCGCTCTGCAGATAGGAATAGGTGGCCGCCAGAGCCCACTGCTCCTTGCCGTAGCCGATCTGAACGGTGCCGGTGCCCGCGGAAGCGCTGGTGCCGATCCCCCCCAGGTTCGGGTTGCCCAGATTGCCGTTGGCGGCCACGTAGCTTCCGCTGACGCTCCAGCCATTGCTCTGCCACCAGAGGCCGGCTCCGGGTCCGAGATTCTTGTTGTAGGCCGCCGGCGCCCCGTTGAGGGTGAGCACGTTCAAGATGGTGTCGGTTGGATACACGCTGGGCCAGAGGGCAAGCATGTCCTCCTGCCCCACCCAGCCGCCGAGTGTCGCGGTGAACCCACTGCCGAGCGGGAACTGGTAGTAGAGCTTGTCGATCCCGAAGGAATCGGCGCCGGAGGCTTCCTGAAAGGCGATCTCCAGGCCGGAGAGGTTTCCGGTGGGCCCGGCCCCACCAAAGGCTGAGTCTCCGAAGTTGCCCGCCCGCAGAATCGTGCGCAGCAGGTCCTTGCCCGTGAAGCTGGTGTCGAGAGTCAGCTGGAGGTCATAGCTGAACGTGGTGGCACCTACCTCGGCTCGGGCGGCGTTCACGGCATCGCTGGCGCTGCCATTAAAGGCATTGGCCCCCACCACGAAGGTGGCCAGGCCGCTGAGTTTGGTGGTGGTGGAGAACTGGTTCGCTTCCAGTTCGCCAACCTTGGCCTCGAGGTTGTCGACCCGGCCGCGCAGGATGGCGAGCTCCTTCTCGAACTCCTTGAGCAGACGGCGCAGTTCGTCGGTCACTTCGGTGATCCGATCGAGACAGGCGTTGAGCAGAGCAGCGGCTTCCCAGCGGCTCAGCGGCTTCCTGCCGCGGAAGGTGCCATCGGGGTAGCCAGCGACGCAGCCATAGCGCTCGATCAGGTTCGAGAGCGCCTGGTAGGCCCACTCGGTGGGCTGCACGTCGGAGAACTGGGTGATGCTGGTGACCTGGTCCTGGCTGTTGTCGAAGGAGCTGTTGGCGTACCGATTGATGCCGTCGAGGTTCAACTCAGCCGCTATTGCCTCAGGGCAGGGGTGGGGGGCAACAGGGGACAGCAGTGCAAGGGCGACTGGAGCGACCAGGCGCAGCAGCAGGTGAGTCATCGGTGGCGAAGGGCTCAACAGTGACCTGGAAGATGCAGCCCGAGGCGTCGAGGCAACGCGTCGGGCTCCCAGGAGTCGGCATCAGAATGATAACGGTTATCGCTTGACTCTTCATCCTTCTGCGCCGGTTGTTGCTCTGGCGTGGTCGCTCTGGTGATGGGCGGGGCGGGCCCAGCACCCGTCCTTTGGCTCGGGATCAGCGACCCAGAACTTGGTCCACTCATTCGAGAGCGTACTGACCTGCAAAGTGAAGACGCCACTCCCATTGAGCGTTACCACCCGTGGTCAGGCAGGGCATCAGATTGCGCTTCATTTGAGCGATCTGGGCTTCGCTCTGCTCCTAAAAGAGTAAAAGATTCAGCCTGACATGTTGTTGATGGCTGCCAAAGGCCAGGTCGGCGGTCTTTCAGGCACGGCAGGGTAGATGACAGGCCCACCGCTGCGCAGCACAGCCAGCAATGGTCACGAGGATGAGGCCTGTTGGAGATTGCGGTCGGGTCCCATCTGAGAGGCTGTCGCGCCAGCCATGGGGTTCGCATGGCCAGCTGGAAGGGTCACTGCTCCGCCAGTGATTCCAACCCCCAGAGCGAAGACAATGACAGGCTGTGCTAGGACCATTGGAGCCGCGAACAGTCCACGAAAACATTAGTAAGGAATCTGACTTTGTATTGCCCTGCGTCGAGTAAGAACGACGTTCTGTGAGATAAGATACGTCGCTGGGTGATCATGACTCCTTGATCATGACTCCTTGATCATCAGTTGATCTGCGACCAGGCTTGTACCAGGGCCTCACCCCCCTGGCGGTCGCAACGGCCGCCCCAGCCATCGACGATCGTGCAGGTGTTGCGCACCAGGGTGGCCATCAGGCTGAGGGGACCTTCGGGACCCATGGCCAGGCCATCGGCGGCCAGGGGCACCGCAGCGATCGGCACACCGCTGAGTTCGCTGATGCGCTGGAGCGTTCTCGCGGGAGGGCTCTGCTCGGCGAAGAGGCGGGGGGTGGAGCCGGCACGGAGAGTTTCGACGACCTGGCGGAAGGCGTCGGGCCGCAGTGCCTCACTGGTGCTGGTGGCATCCACCAGGGGCAGTTCATCGAGGCCGTAGGCCAGAGCCAGGCTGGCGAAGGCGCGGTGGCTGCTGGCCAGGGGAGGCCAGGGCCTGGGGATGGAGTTGAACTGGACCCGATTCCAGGCGTCAAGGCGCTTGAGCAGCGCGCCCATGGCCTTGGAGCGCCGCTGGATGCCCTCAGCTGCCGGCGGATCCAGCTGACTGAGTTGGTCCGCGATCACCGCCGCCATGGCCTCCGCCTGGCGGGGATTGTGCCAGAGATGGGGGTCCTGGCCGCCGTGATCGTGGCCGCTGTCGCTGCTGTGGTTGTGATCACTGGCGTGGTCTTGGTCGCCTTTTGGCGTGAGTCTGGGGGGCTGGGGCACCGCCTGCTCGGACACGGCCACCGCCCCCGGCAGACCCGCCAAGGCCGGGGTGAGGCCGTAGCCGCTGATCAGCAGCAGCCCGGCGCTGGTGATCTGGGCTTTCTGCTCGGGGCGGAGCCGAAAGTCGTGGGGATCATCGCTGGGCTGCAGCAGGCAGCTCACACTCAGCTTGCCGGCGGCCAGCCGCTGGCTGAGATCGCAGAGCACACCATCAGCCGCCACCACCTGAGGCGGATCCGGGCTTCGGCTGCAGGCCAGCAGGGCAACCCCCAGGCCGGCGCAGACCAGCGGCAGCGCCGGTGGGAGCGGCTTCCCCCAGGGGGACGGCCAGGGGCCCGGGCCGGGGGCCATGGGTCGCGGACTGCGGCGCACTGAGTGCAGGCAATGCCTAAGAATGATAACAGTTCTCATCTCAGACCGCTCTCAGGCCCTCGCTCTCACCGGGCTTGCGGCAGCCGGTCGCCTCGGTCGTCGGTAGGTTGCGACAACGTTTCCCCTCTGCCAGCGCCAATGGCCCTCGAGGCCCGTCATCTCAGCGTGCGCCGCGGTGACGGGCTGGCCCTGGAGGACATCAGCTTTCGCCTGGACCCTGGCACCCTCACCGCCCTGGTGGGACCCAATGGCGCCGGCAAGAGCACCCTGCTGCAGGCGATCGAAGGCCAGATCCCCCTGCTCTCCGGTGAACTCCTGCTCGATGGTGCAGCGCTCACCCCCCGCCGGGCCCGGCGCCAGCTGGCCCTGATGCCCCAGCGGGGGGAAATTGCCTGGCACTTTCCGATCAGCGTGCGTGAGCTGGTGGGCCTCGGCCGGCTGATGGCGGCCCGCCCCGGCTGCTGCGCCGTTGAGGCGGCTCTGCAGCGGGTGGGGATTGATGCCCTGGCCTCGCGCCGCCTTGATCAGCTCTCCGGCGGCCAGCAGCAACGGGCCCTGCTGGCCCGCCTGCTGGTGCAGCCCGCTTCGGTGCTGCTGCTAGATGAACCCTGCGCGGCGATTGATCCCCCCTCCCGCACCCAGTTGCTGCAGGTGATGGGCCAATTGCGTGATGCTGGCTTCACCCTGCTGGTGAGCAGCCACGACTGGGGCCACGACCTCGATGCCTACGACCGCGTGCTGGTGATTGACCGGCGGTTGCTGGCCGATGGTCCCCCGGCCTCCGTGCGCCACTCCCTTGGCGACCTGCGCCTGGGTAACCATTGCTGCGGCTGATGGCGCTGTGTTCAGGCGTCTGCGCTGGCGGAGTGGCGGCAGCGCGGACAGCGGCCGAAGTATTCCAGGGTGTGGAACAAAAGCTCAAAACCCTGGGCCGCCTCGGGCTGGGGCTGGATGCCATGCATCGGACAGTGGTCCAGCGGCAGCGTCAGGCCGCAGGACACGCAGGTGAGGTGATGGGTGTCTCGCTCCCGGGGGGCATAGAGGGCCTCACCACTGGGCAGGTGGCGGCAGCGGGCCAGACCCAGGCGCTGGAGCTGGCGCAGGTGCCGGTAGACCGTGGCCAGTCCGATCGGCTGGCCGTTGAGACGCAGGCGCTGGTGCAGCTCCTGACCGGAGAGTTCCTCGCTGCTCTCGCGCAGCATCGCCAGCACGCTCACCTGTTTGGCGTTGAGCTGCTGGCTGTCCGCCTCGGAATCCATCGGTGTCTGACCCGGCCCCTGGGCGGGATCCTATGCAGACCGCCCCAGTTCCTCCGCCCCGAAGCAGCCCGATGACCGCGACCTGGTGGATGCTGCCCCTGGCCCTGGCCCTGCTCAGCGGCCTGCTCTGTCCCCTGGCGGGCACCCTGTTGCTGGTGCAGGGTCGCCTTTTCCAGGCCAATCTGATCTCCCATGCCGTGCTGCCCGGACTGGCGGTGGCCCTGGCGCTGGGCCTCGACCCAGGTCTGGGCGGGGTGGTGAGCGGAGTGGCCGGCGCCCTGCTGGCGGAGCGTTTCAGCCGGCCCGCCAGCTCCGGAGGCCGTGGCGATGAGGCGGTGCTGAACACGGTGCTGGCCGGATTCCTGGGCCTTGGGGTGCTGCTGATTCCGCTGTTGCGCATCCGGGTGAACCTCGAAGCGGTGCTCTTCGGTGATCTGCTCGCTGCCGGAGCGCCGGATCTGCTGCGCACCGGCCTGTCGCTGCTGGCGGTGCTGGGGCTGCTCTGCTTCCGCTACCGCCAGCTGGTGTTCCTGGGGGTGGACCCCCTCGGGGCGGCCAGTTCCGGGCTGGCGGTGGGACGCCTGCGCCTGCTGCTCACCGTTGTGACTGCGCTCACGGTGGTCAGCGCCATGACGGCGGTGGGGGTGGTGCTGGTGATCGCCCTGATGGCGGCTCCTGCCCTGCTGGCCCTGGAGGGGGCGATCAGCCTGCGCCAGGCCCTGCTGCGGGCGGCCCTGATCGGGGCCCTGCTGGCCGGCTGCGGCTTTGTGCTGGCGATTCAGCCAGCCATCAACCTGCCGCCGGGGCCACTGATCGGGGTGCTGAGCCTCCTGCTGCTGCCGCTGGTGCTCCGGCGCAGGGGCTGAGTGGCAACGATCGGATTCAGGCAGCCTCCAGCCAGCTCACCCGTCGCACCGGCCCGTCGAGCACGCTCAGTTCGAGGCTGGTGGCATCGAGCAGGGCGGCCCTGGGCTCGGGGCGTGGTTGGCCCATGGCAGTGCCGGGGCTGACCAGGGGACGCAGGGCGAGCAGCAGCCGGTCGGCGGTTGGGTCATAGCTCAGTCCGGTGCCCGGCTCCAGTTCCCAGCCCTTCAGGGTCAGCCGTCGTTCGCCACCGGCGCCGCCCAGGGCCAGAACCGTCAGCTCCGGCCGCTCGATCCCGTCGAGCAGCAGCGCCCAGACCCGCTCGCCGCCCCTGGAACAGGCGCTGGCCAGCAGGGCCTCCTGACCCAGCCAGAGGGTTCTCGGGGCCTGGGCCGGCTCCACCAGCTCCAGGGAGCGGCGGAAGTCAGGCCAGTGTCGTGCGAGCAGGGCCCGGCCCGCCACGGGACAGAAGCTGCTGAGGTCACGGCTGCCGGGCAGCAACTGGCGGCGGGCCGGGCGCGGCGGCAGGGTCCTCAGGGCCAGACCATCGGCCTCGGGCACGATCATCGATCCCCCCTGGGGCACCAGCGCCACCGGCCCTCGGGCCTCGAGGTCCAGTCGCCGGCGCGAGCCCGACCGCCCCCAGAGGACCACCTCCTCCTGGGGGGGGTCCAACGCCTGACTCCATTCCTCCCCTGGATCATCCCTGCCCCGGGAAGCGGGTGCCGCCTGAACCAGCAGATCGCCATTGTCGTTGCTGCTCAGCCTGGCGTAGACGAAGCTCTGGGAACTGAACGGCTGCAGCTGACCCGGATGGGCCGACCCCAGGGCACTGGATCGCCTGGCCAGGTGGCTGCGGCGCAGGTCGAGCCGCCAGACCCGGTGCCGTCCCTGCTGATCCCGGCTGACCACTCCGAGGCCCGAGCCATCCCCGAGAGCCACCGCCTGGGGGATCGCGGGCCAAACCGGCGTGAGCGACTTCCAGTGGCCATCAGGTGTGCGCAGACGCACCTGCTCGCCTCCCGCCACGGGCACCACCGCCAGCAGGTCAGGGCGGGGATCCCAGAACCAGCGCTGAAGCGGAAGGGCCAGGCCCCGTTGGTCGACCCCCTTCAGCCGAAGCTCCAGAGGCTGATCGATGCGGGTCCCCACGTCCGGTAACAGCAGCAGTGGGTTCCCCTCCCCCTGGATCGTGAAGGGCAGTGCCGGTTGCAGTCGACTGCTGCCGGCCACACTGAGAGCCCGCATGGGCCGGCTGAATCGCAGGCTCAGGGCCGCGGGGCCTGAACTGGCACTGGCCTGGCGCAGCTCCAGCAGCCTCGGGGGACGATGCCAGAGCAGCTGCTGCTGCAGCAACGCCAGGGCGCCGGCCGCCAGCAGCAGCACCATCAGTCGCCGCTGCCGGCGCCACCAACCCAGGGGGGACTGCCTCATGGCTCCAGGGGTTGGCGAGGCCGGGGAATGGCCTTCACCAGATCGGCCCTGACCACGCTGCGCTGGCGACCAGCCACGGTCTCGCTCTCCATCACCCCCTCCACGCTCAGCCACTGGTCAGCCCGGGGAGTGGGCTGGTCATCGGGCCAGCGCACCGGCAGGCCGACAGGTACGGCATCCACCAGGCAGCAGCGCACAAGAAGGCGGGCCAGGTGGGGCTCCTCGCCGGGCATGGGCAGCACGAAGCCGCTGATCCGCACGGAATCCCCCGCGTGGAGGCTCGGGTCAGGATCACTGCGCAGCAGACGCACCCAGTCGGTGAGGCTGCGCTGGGCCGGGGGCAGCACGAAGCTCAGGCCGGGTTCCTCCAGCAGGTTGGCCTGCCGGTTGGCGGCCAGATCGGCAAAGGAGGGCCTGGGGGGCAGGGCCAGCACCGCCAGGGCTGCGCCGATGCTCAGCCATGCGGTCCAGCGCCCGCACGTCCTGTTGCCGTCCCCCCGGCGGCCCCTGATCTCCACGGCGGCCATCAGCAGGAGCAGGATCCCGCTGGCCCAGACGAGGGGATGAAACACGGCCCGCAGCAGCAGATCAAGGCGTCCGCTCAGGGCGCTCTGCAGGAGCGCGATGCCCCAAAGGGCCAGGGCCAGGGCCTTCAGCACCTTGGGCTCCAGGCGCTGCAGAAGCCCGGAACCGGCGTGCCGGCGCCTGGGGATCAAAGCAGGAGAAGGTTGACCCATTGGCTGATCAGTAACACCACCAGGGACGCTGCCCCGGCCGTGAGCAGAATGGCGCCGGGCCGCAGCAGAACGCCGAACAGACCCACCAGCTTGAGGTCCATCACGGGGCCGAGCAACAGAAAAGCCAGCACCGCCCCCGGGGTGACCTGCGCCGCAAACCCCAGGGCCAGGAAGGCATCCACGCTGGAGCAGACCGACACCACAAGGCTGAGCAGCATCAGGCTCAGGATCGAGAGGGTGGGGGCGCCTCCCACCGCGATCAGCCACTGGCGCGGTACCAGGGTCTGCACCAGGGCGGCGATGGCGCAGCCCATCACCAGCAGCAGACCCAGCTCCAGAAACTCGGCTCCCCCATGGGACAGCACCTGGCCCAGGGGTGGGCGCCGAGTGGTTTCGAGCGTGGTCGTCCCGGCTGCGGTCGCGGGGCTTCCGATCAGGCCGCCCCGTCGCTCCAGCAGGTTCACCTCATCAAGGGGCTGGCTCAATCGCCGCTCCTCCAGGAGAGCCGGCTGCAGCAGCTCGGTGTCGGGGAGCAGTCTCAGCAGTGTGGCCAGGGACACCGCGATCAGCACGGCCCCCAGGGGACGTGCCGCCAGCAGCCAGGGCTGATCGGGAAAGGCCGCCCAGGTGCTGGCCAGCACGATCGGGTTGAGAACCGGCGCTGCGAACAGAAAGCCCAGAGCGGTGGCCACCGGCGCCCCTTTCACCAGGAGATGCCGGGCCATGGGGACGTTGCCACATTCACAGGCCGGAAGGGCAAAGCCGAGGGCGGCTCCACTGAGGGGGCCCATCAGCGGGTGGGCCGGCAGGGACCTCACCCACCGCCCCCCCGGGCTGATCCAGCGGGCCAGGCTGGAGAGGACCACACCGATCAGCAGAAAGGGCATCGCCTCCACCAGCAGGGCCTGGAACAGGGCCCAGGTCGTGGCCAGACGCTCCACGTTCATCACGGCAGGGCCTGGGCGAACCACTCAGGGGTGGCCTCGAAGCAGGCGGCGTTGCGGACGTCTTCGCGGGCCTCCACCTTCCAGCAGCAGCTGCGGCCGTCGTCGCGGGCGAGCAGGAGTTCATTGGCCCATGTCCAGACCAGCTCGGCGCTGCTCTCCATCCCGACATTCGCCATCACCCGCAGGTCGAGGGCACCCTGGGCATGCAGGGCCTGCCACTGCTCCAGAAGGGGATCATCGGCGTTCACCAGGAACGTGTGATCGAACTGCCCGGCCAGCTGCGCCTCCAGCTCGCGCAGCCCGGAGAAGTCGACCACGAAACCGTTGGCATCGAGCTGGCGGGCGCGGAACCAGCAGGTGAAGCTGCGGCTGTAGCCGTGCACGAACCGGCAGTGTCCCTGGTGCCGCCACTGGCGATGACAACAGGGGTAACCGCTGAATTGTTTCGAGCAGGTGTACGAGACCATCGCAGAGATGGGAGAGGATCGCAACAGCCGGACTCCCCTCCCTTGGAGGCATCATTTCAGCCCCCCAGCCCGATCGGTGGCGACCCGGCCTCCTGGCTGGATCAACTGCGCTTCGATGCCGCCGGATTGATTCCCGCCATCGCCCAGGACTGGCTGGATGGCGCCGTGCTGATGCTGGCCTGGATGAACCGCGAGTCGATCGCCCACACGCTGGCCACGGGTGAGGTGCACTACTGGAGCCGTTCCCGGGCCGAGCTGTGGCACAAGGGAGCCACCAGCGGCCATCTGCAGCGGCTGCGGGGCCTGCGCTACGACTGCGACAGCGATGTGCTGCTGCTGACGGTGGAGCAGGTGGGCGATGTGGCCTGCCACACCGGCTCCCGCAGTTGCTTCTTCACAGTGGGTGCCTCTTTGGAGAGGGGGAATCCAGAGCCTGCGGATCCTCCCGCCGATGCCTGCAGTGAGCTGGCGCGGCAGATCCAGGATCGCCGCGATCATCCGGTGGAGGGGAGCTACACCAACCGCCTGCTGGCGGGGGGCGACAACCGCATCCTCAAGAAGATCGGCGAGGAGAGCGCCGAGTTCGTGATGGCCTGCAAGGACGACGAGGCCGACGGCATCGCCGGAGAAGCGGCCGATCTGATCTTTCATCTGCAGGTGGCCCTGGCCCATCACGGGGTCGAGTGGCGTCGGGTGCTGGAGGTGCTGTCCGCCCGCCGCGGCGCCCCACGCCGCAGTCAGGGCCGCGAATAGGGTCGGATCACTTGCGGCAGCCACCCTTGCTTCCTCCAGCTCAGGACCCTTCCGCCAACTGCGGTGGGCGCCCGCCGCTTCTGGCCACCGGCGTCGCTCCCCTGGGGATCATCTCGATCGGGATCGTCCCGATGGGTGTGGTGGCCATCGGTGTGGTGCCGATGGGGGTGATCAGCCTCGGGGCCGTCTCCATGGGTCTTGTGTCGGCCGCAGTGGTGAACATGGGGGTTCTCACCGCCGGGGTCACCACCATGGGGGTGTGGTGGGCCGGCCTCGAGGGCCATGGACTGGTGCGACTGAACCCACCGGCCTCGCCACCGGTGTCCCTGCCGGTGGATCCGGCCGGTGCCCCATCCCACCACCATCACCAGCCTTAGGAGCTTGCTGAAAAACCAGGTCGTGTCTGCGAAAATGAACCAACTGCCCACCTGAGATGCGAGGTCACCGGGAGCGCAGCGGATCCCTGTTCTCCTACGTGTCGATCGAGGAGCGGATCCCGGCCAGTCATCCGCTCCGGCGGATTCGCAAGCTGGCAGACCAGGCCCTCGATCGACTCAATCCCACCTTCTGTGAGCTCTACGCCGCAGAGGGGCGACCATCGGTACCGCCAGAGCAACTGCTGCTGGCAGTAGTTGGAACGGTTAGGCAGGCGCAAACGCCAGAACGGTCCGGGGGTCTCAAGCAGGAGCCAGTTCATTAAGGAAGCTCTGGGCAACGTCGTCCGTGGATGCATCAACAGCGGCACGATGTCCAAAATGAGCACATCTGTGGGCATCAAGGCTTAAAATAATTAATTACTGTTGAATACACCATGAATCTGCACTGTTTTCTGCCCTGATCG
>NZ_JAHLZB010000005.1:0-47384 GCF_025128255.1 Synechococcus sp. CS-205 | reverse complement strand
TTCTTTTGCCGAAGCCTGTGGATGCGCTTCTCCTCATCCCAGAATCCACGCTGTCCCATTCAGCTGTGTTGAACTGAACCAATTCTATTGCATATTTCATAGGCTGTCAGGGAGCGCCGTAGATTTTTCGAGGTGCCCTTTAGGTTTTCGGCCCTGGCAGCATGGACAGACAAGGATTGATCGAAGGCGAAGGCCAGGATGTAAACTCTGTAGCCGGAAGGTCGGGCTGGCTTAAAGTAGAGAACCCTGATGCTCCCGGGGCTCGAGAAGTGCTGGTTCGAAGCATTCCTCCGCTTCGCCCGCTTTCACCTCCAGGGCCTGCTCGATCACCCGGTCGGTGAGGGCATCGAAGTAGGCGGAGAGAGTCTGCTGCAATTCCTGAAACTCCGGCCAGAGTGTGTCGTTCACGAAGCTGCGGCTCAGCCGCGCCATCACCGTGGTGCGTCGTTGACCGCGGTAGCGGTAGGGCTGGATGCCGTAGCGCCGCAGCAGTGCCACGAACAGATGCCGTGACCACTGGTCAGAGAGGGAGAAGCGGAACTCCGCCGGCGGCTCCTCGGCCGCCAGCTCCCGCAGCCGGGCCTGGATGCGCTCGCGGGCCCGCTCGGCCGCCACCCGCTCGCCGTCGGTGCCCGGCCGGGAGAACAGGGCTTCGATGCGCCGCAGCTTTGCCACCAGCTGCTCCTCAGGGCTCGCCGGTGGAATGCCCACAGTGCGGGTGCCGGGCCCGGCGCTTCGGCTGCCGCCCCCGGAGTTGGATCGCGTGCGGCGGGCGATGGGGATCAATCTCCCGAGCTCAGCCTGGCAACGGTAGGAGCCGTTGAGGTCGATGGGTTGGGCTGAGCTCCAAGGGTCTCTCGCAAGCGGGCTCAAGGCCAGACGTGCCCCGGACCAGCACGGCCTCCCTGGCTAGCCATCACACTCTGCAGCAGCAGGTCATCGGCACTTGCGGGTTGAAGTGGTCAGAGTGTGGGCGCGATCAATGGAATCCACAGGCCAATGACTGGGGTCCTTGCAACTGCATCCAAGCCAAGGCTCACATCGGCTTTTCAGCGACTGATGTCGATTCACTGGTGGATGGCCCTGTGCTATCTGGCGCTGTTCCTGGGTGGGACGTTGATGGCTCGGCTCGATCGCGACGTCTTCTTGCGCGGCAGCTTGTACGACGTGCATAAGTCGATCGGAGTGCTGACTCTGGCCCTGCTGGGCTGGAGGATATTCGTCTTATTGCAAGTCTGGTGGAAGAAATACAGCAAGCGCTGGCCAAAGACAAGCCCAAAATGGTGGCAGAGTGTGGCCCTGCATGCTGGCTTGTACATCTTCATGGTGGCAGTGCCCGTAGCAGGGTTTCTGCTTTCCAACTCATTCAAGGCGAACAACGTGACGTTCTTCGGCTTGCCCGTGCCTGATGTTTTCCCTGAAAACAAGGGAATGGTTGAAATTGGTCGAAGTCTGCATTTCTGGCTGGCTTACGTCTTTCTTTGCTTCATTATTCTGCATGCAATGCTGCAGTGGAAGGTCGTCAAGGCCAACTGGCGGCGCTTCACGGGATTCATGCGCATCAAACCCATCCCATGAAAGCGGGTCTGCTCCGCTCCGTTGCCGGCATGAATCGCAACAGCTGATGACTTGGCTTCACGGCATGGGCTTTGTGGCCACGACCTGGATCGCCGCCTTCCATTGACCCAGCAACGTTGGGGAGACCGGCAGGGTTTCGTCCTCAGACGTCTGGCCCCCGGTCTGGAAGTCCCCAGGCATGCAGGCCTTCAAGCAGGGGAATCAGGGCCAGCCCGCGCGTGCTGAGCTGATAGTCCACCTTCAAGGGCATGCTCTGCACCACGGTGCGGATCACCACCCCGTTGGCTTCCAGCTCGCGCAGGGTGCTGCTCAGAACCTTGGGGCTGACGCCCCGGAGGGAGCGGCTGAGCTCTGAGAAGCGCTGGGTGCCCTCAGCGAGTTCCCGCAGCACGGGAATCTTCCAGCGGCCTTGCATCACCTCCAGGGCCAGCTTTGCCGGACAGGTGTTGTGGTCATGGGAGTCCAGAAAGCCTCGTGAGGCTGCCATGGTTACCTGCTGGATAGTTGGTTTCTTGGCGGTGCGTTCTTGCCGTTGAGCTGGTTCTCCATCACACTCCTCTTCAGCGGGAACAGGCCATCGGCCTCACCTCACCACCACTCTGCCATCGCCGTTGTGTCGCAACCCACTCCTCTCTCCCTCGAGTTGCCAGCAGGCACCCATGCCCTCTGCACCTGCGGCCAAAGCAAGAACGGACGATTCTGTGATGGCTCGCACCAAGGCAGCGACTTCAAGCCTGAAATCCTGACCCTGGACGAAGCCAAGACGGTCTACCTCTGCACGTGCGGCACCACAAAATCCTCGCCCTACTGCGATGGCAGTCATCTCAAGCTCTGATCTCTCAGGTTCCATCGAGAGAGTGTCATTACGAATCCATCAGGCTGTCGATGGCGCTTCCTCTACAACGACCCTGATCGGTTGCCGCTCCAGTTGTCCCCGCTCCCAGGACAGGCCCTGTGCTGCAGCCTCATAGGTGCTTTGAAGAAAGCTGAGCAGCACGTCATCGGGTGATGGGGCAGTTTGAACGGATTGATAGGGGAGCAGGAACTCGCCCAGCGTGGCGTTCCAGCTGGCCGTCGCCGGTGTGATGGAGCTGGTGGCGAATCCTTGCGGTGACGGGTAGGCGTAGCAATAAAAGGCTGGAGCGTTCACTCCGCCTCCTCCCGGCCAGAATCCCGCACTGATCACTTCATGGGAGTAAGCCTCACGGGTCACCCAGTCTGGAAGGTTGGGAATTCCACCAGGATGAACTGGAGCCACCCGCCCGGAGAAGCGGGTCACAGCCAGATCGAAGCTTCCCCAGAAGAAATGAACCGGGCTGCATTTTCCCAGGAAACGGGACCGGAATTGCTTGAAGACACGATCGGCTTGCAGCAAAGCTCTCCAGAATCGGCAGGCTGCATCGGGGTCGTAGTGGTGATGCAGCGTGTCTTGCTCAAAGGGAATCGCGTCCGCGACCTCGCAGGGGGTGGTCCTGATCCGGACATTGAGCCCCAGGGTTTGCAACTCACCCATCACCGCCCCATAGAAATCAGCCACACTGCGGGGCTTCAGGGCGACCCGACCCGTCTCACCCAGACTGGTCTGGATCACCAGTTGGTGATCAATGAAATCGAAGATCAGCTCGAAATGGCGGCCACCATGGGGAATGGGTGACGTGCTGAGGCCACGCGCGCTCAGGTAGAGGGGTACATGCCAGGAGTGGTTGGTCCATGGGGTTTGCACCAGGCGGATCTTGCCGATGATCTGCATCCAGAGCTGCAGGGTGGTGGCCGTCTCCTGCCAGTCGAGATAGGGAATGTCGGGCCAGTCTTGGCTTGTCGAGAGCTGTCTGGTGGGCACTGGATGTCACCGGAATGCTCTTCTCATTCTGACGTAGCCAGCCGGGATCTGTTTTGCTATTTGCTCTTGGAAGGCCTGGCTCATTCCCATGGCCTGGTCCAAACACCCGTGGATGCAGGCGGAGTGTGTGCTGTTGTGTTCGGCACGGGTGTTCGGGTGTTCCTTTGCTGTTGGGCATGATGCGAGCATGCATTGCGGTTATTTTCAGGCTGTGAGATGCCCCATCCCTCTGCCACCTGCTCACGGGCCTTGGCCTTCATCTTGGCTCCGGAGTTCCGGTTGCGCCTTCAGAGGCTTCGCAGCAGGGCGCTGGTGCGGGTTGGTCGCCGTGTCTAGGTTTTCAAGACCCCTTCCTGCATCAGGCTGAACCCCATGGCCACCAATCCCGTCACCTGGTTCGAGCTGAACGTTCTCGACATGGAGCGCGCCAAGGCCTTCTACAGCACCGTGTTCCAGGTGGAGTTCCAGGACATGTCAAACCCGCAGATGGCCTACTGGTGCTTCCCGATGGATGACGGGAAGGTGGGCGCTGGCGGAGCGTTGATGCAAATGGCTGGTTGTGAGCCCGGCAAGGGCGGAACAATGGTGTATTTCAGTTGTGAGGATTGCGCGGTGGAGGAAAGCCGTGTGGCGCCGGCCGGCGGCACGGTCTGTCGTCCGAAGATGCCGATCGGTGAATTCGGCTTCATCTCTGTGGTGATCGACACGGAAGGCAATCCGATCGGCCTGCATTCGCTCAAGTGAGCGAGCCGGCAACGCGGCACCTGCCAGGGTCCCGGCCGCAGGCCCCAGGGGAGGTGGAGCGGATGTATGGGGTGGCCATCGCGGCTCAGGCGCAGGCAGTGCAGGTTGCTCAGTAAGGGGATCACCGCCGCGTTGCGGTGCGCAGGTGCTGGTCGTTCTCGGGGCCGATGGGATCAGGGGCCGTTTTCAGGACCGCTGGATCGGTGGCGCGTAGCGCGAACAGATTGGTCAGGCAGAGCCCGCCATAACCCCAGTCCCTGGCGTAAGTGAGGCAGCGCCGAACGGTGCGATCGTCGTTGGACTCGTCGGCTGTGCTCAGGTTCAGCCCGATGATCATCACCACGCCCCTGCTGCCATCCCAGCGCCCCCATCCATCCGCCAGCTTCGCCGGTATTCGATCACAACCCCGCCCTTCCGCATGCCCTAGGCCATGGCCCCGCCACCCTCCCCGATCCGGCACGCTCCCTGGTGGACCCGGGCCTTCCACGCCTTCAACCTGCTGGTGCTGCTGGTGATGGCCGGCAGTGGTCTGCAGATCTACAACGCCAATCCGGTCTTCGGTGGCCGGGAGGGCGCCACCGTGCCGGACATCTTCACCCTGGGGGGCTGGCTGGCCGGCGGACGCGACTGGCACTTCGGCTTCATGGGGCTCTATGCCCTCAATCTCGGCCTCTGGATGGCGCTGCTGCTGGCTCAGCGTCGGCAGCGGTTGGCCGAAGCCGGTGATCTGAGCACCCTCAGATGCAGTGCCCATGCGGCCAAGCGCCGACTGGCCAGCCACCGGCTGGTGTACACCCTGATGCTGATCCTGCTGGGCTTCAGCCTGATCACCGGTCTGGCCATGTACAAGCCGGCTCAGTTCTGGTGGCTCTCAGGCCTGTTCGCTTTTGGTGAGGCCTTCGGTGCCACCGCCTGGCAGACCCTTCGGATGTGCCATTTCGCCACGATCCCAGCGATTGCCCTGCTGCTGATCGCCCACGTGTTGCTGTCGTGGCGGATCGGCGGGTTGCGATTGCTGCGCTCGATGTTCGCCTGAGTCCTGGCATGAGCCCCACCCTGAATCCTGCTTCCCTGCTCACCCGCCGCCGCCTGCTGGGCCTGGGTGTTTCCGGCGGCTCGAGCCTGCTGCTGGGGGGCTGCGCCCTCAATGGGTTCAGTGAGCAGGTGGGCGCGGCCACCCAGCCTCTCAACGAACGCCTGGAGGCCTGGATGCAGGGCCGTGGCCCGGTGCCGGAGTTCCGGCGGGATCAGGTGGATCCCGAGGCCCTGCTGGTGAACAGCTTCAACGGCACGCCCCGGCTGGATCCCGTGGCCTACCGGCTGCGGGTGGAGGGGTTGGTGAGCCGACCCCTGGCACTCGATCTGAAGGACCTGGCGGCACTGCCCCAGCAGAGGGTGGTCATGCGCCACGTCTGCGTGGAGGGCTGGGCGGCGATCGTGGCTTGGTCGGGGGTGCGCCTGGCCGATGTCCTTTCCCTGGCGGGGATCTCGCCCCTGGGGGGCTACGTGGAGATCAGCTCGGCCGACCAGTATTTCTCCAGCTGGGACCGAGCCTCGGCCCTCCACCCCCAGACCCTGCTGGCCACGGCCATGAACGGAGCTCCCCTGCCCGTGGCCAATGGTGCCCCCGTGCGCCTCGCCACGCCGATCAAGCTCGGCTACAAGCTCAGCAAATGGGTCACCCGCCTGCGGGTGGTTTCGAGCCTGGGTGTGCGCCGCGGCACCTGGGAAGACAAGGGCTACGAATGGTTCGCCGGTCTCTGAATTCGGCACGCAGACTGGGGGTGATGGGACCCTTCGTATGAATGTCCGCCGATCTCCTGGGGGGAGTCACGGCTGTGCTGTACGGGCCCGCAGAGGTCGCCGTCCACTCGTTGTACCGATCAGAAGTTGGCTTCATGCCGTCGAATGACCCCTCCCCCTGGTTCGAGCAGCTGCTGCCTGCCCTGCGCTCCCCCGCCGGAGCTGTGGCCTTCGTGCCGCTCTATGCCGTCTGGGTGACGCTGCTGCTTCCGGGGGTCTGGGCCTCGATGCTGGCCGGCGTGCTTTACGGCACCCTCTGGGGCAGTGTGATCGTGTTCGCAGGGGGGGCGCTCGGGGCCCTCGCCGTCTTCCTGCTGGGACGCCACTGGCTGCGCGGCTGGAGCCGCCGGCGGCTGCGGGCCTTCCCCAAGCTGCTGGCGATCGAGCGGGCGGTGAGCCAGGAAGGCCTCAAGCTGGTGTTGCTCACCCGCCTCTCGCCGGCCTTCCCCTTCAGTCTGCTCAACCTCGCCTATGGCCTGAGTGAGGTGAGCCTGCGCGACTACACAATCGGGCTGATCGCGATCCTTCCCGGCACGGTCCTGTTCTGTGCCCTCGGGGAGCTGGCGGGGGATGTGGCGCGCTTCGGGGAGGTGCTCCATGGCGAGGCCGATGCCGGCACCTGGGCGCTGCGGATCCTGGGGCTGATCGCCACCGTGGGCTCGATCGCGGTGGCGGGCAGGGCGGCGCGGCGGGCGCTGGATCAGAGCGAAGGGAGATGACCCTCCCGTTGTTCACCAGCACCCATTCCTTCGGCCTCAGAGCGTGGAGTAGTCGGCGGGGTTGGCGAACACACTCTGGAGCTATGGCATGAGGTCCTTGATGGCCGCATCAGAATGGGCGGCAGCCACTGCTGGTCCCGCCAGCTCGCCTTGTGCCTCCACGCCCCACCAGTGGCAGCGCCATGCTCGGCCTCGCCCTGTCCCCTCTGCTGCTGCATCCGCTGGCGTCGGCGTCACCGGCCATCGGCCCAACCCCGGCATTGGCCACGAGCTTTCAGGCTCTCTGCGACGGCACCCCCTGCACGATCGAGCTCGACGGACGCGGGATCGGTGGGCCAGCCGGATTCATCCCGGCCGCTCGCATCAGCCGCTGGGTCACCACAGGGGCCGGCGGAGATCCCCCGGGCCTGGGGGAGGTGGTGGGTGCCAGCACCATGAACACGATGAAATCGGCGGCGGCTGTTGTGGTGCCGGTGTACGTCACCGCCCCGCTGGGCCTGCTCGGTGGGCTGATGCGTGGGGCCTTCTCCAACAGGGGAAAGGGATGGGAGGACGGACCACGCAACTTCCTGGTGGTGGGTCAGGATTCCGGCGGACGGACCATCGAGCATCGCTTCGCCTTCGTGAACCCGAAGCCGGCCCGCCAGGTGCGGATCGCCCTGGCAATGGCCAGCGGGCTGGCGATGGGGGAAACCCGTCCGTCGCCAGCGCGCGAGGAGCTCACGCCTTCACCCTCGCTGGCAGGGACCAGCTCCCCCGCGAGCGCAGACGCCTGGCAGGCCTATCTGCAGGACCGCGGTCTGGTGGAGTGGGCCCAGAGCAACCCGCTCCTGGCCGAGTCCCTGCGGCAACAGCTGTTCCCGGCCCCCTGATCGGTTCTCAGGCGGCCTCCGCCAGCAGCGCCCGCAGGCCCTCCTCATCGAGCACGGCCACCCCGAGGGCCTCGGCCTTGGCCAGCTTGCTTCCGGCTTCGGCGCCGGCCACCACGTAGCTGGTCTTCTTGCTCACTGAGCCGCTCACCTTGCCGCCGGCGGCCTCGATCAGGGCCTGGGCCTGGCTGCGGCTGAGGCTGGGCAGGGTGCCGGTGAGCACGAACGTCTGGCCGCTCAGGTGCCCGGCCCCGCCAGGGCCGCCGCCCTCTCCCTCAACCCCGTGCTCCCCCTCGGCGGCCGCCAGGGGAATCCCCAGCGCCTGCAGCTCGGCCAGCAGCGCGCCGTTGGCCGCTGTGGCGAACCACTGGCGCAGGGATTCGGCGATCTCCCCGCCGATGCCGAACACCGCCGTGATCACCTCCGGCTGCTCCGCCGCGGCGATGCCCAGGGTTTCAGCGGAAGGGAAGGCCCGCGCCAGTGCCTTGGCGTTCACAGCTCCCACGTGGTGGATGCCCAGGCCATAGAGCTGCCGGTGCCAGGGTTGCTGCTTCGAGGTCTCCAGGGCGGCCACCAGGTTGGTCGCCGAGGTCTCCCCCATCCGATCCAGGCTGGTTAACAGGGCCGCATCGAGGCGGTACAGATCGGCGATCGAGCGCACCAGGCCCCGGTCCACCAGCTGCTCCACCAGCTTGGCCCCCAGTCCATCCACATCCAGAGCCCCCTTGCTCACCCAGTGACGCAGGGCGCCGCGCAGGATCGCCGGGCAGCTGCTGTTGACGCACCGGGTGGCGGCCTCCCCCTCCTCGCGCACCAGCGCCGAGCCGCATTCCGGGCAGCTGCTGGGCAGTTGCAGCGGCGCGGCTCCCGGCGGCCGCAGTTCGGACAGCACCCGCACCACTTCGGGGATGATCTCGCCGGCCTTGCGCACCACGATCGTGTCACCGACGTGCAGGTCCAGCTCGGCCAGGCGGTCGGCGTTGTGGAGGGTGGCCCGGCTGACGCTGGTGCCGGCCAGGGGCACCGGCTCGAACTCGGCCACTGGGGTGATCACTCCCGTGCGGCCCACCTGGGCCACCAGACGCAGCAGTCGGCTGGGGGCCTCCTCGGCGGCGTACTTGAGGGCGATCGCCCAGCGCGGTGCCTTCTGGGTGAAGCCTGCATCGGCCTGCAGACGCAGGTCGTCGAGCTTCACCACCACGCCATCGGTGGCATAGGGGAGGTCACGCCGCTTGTGCTCCCAGGCGGCGAAGAAGGCCTCCACGGCGGTCAAATCGGGGCAGAGGGCCGCATTCGGGTTGACCCGGAAGCCGGCGGCCGCCAGCCAGCGCAGGCTCTCCCACTGACTGCGCGGTCGCCCCGGATCACCGACGCCCGGAGCCGTCTGCCAGTCGTCCGGCAGGTGCAGGGTGTAGGCGAAGAAATCGAGCCGACGCGCCGCCACCACCTGGGGATCGAGCTGACGCAGGGTGCCGGCGCAGGCGTTGCGCGGGTTGGCGAACAGGGGCTCGCCCCGCCCGGCGCGCTCCGCGTTGATCGCCGCGAAGGTGCCATCGGGGATCAGGGCCTCACCGCGCACCTCCACCCACTCCGGTGGATCCTCCAGCAGCAGGCGCAGCGGCACGCTCTGGATCGTGCGCACGTTGGCGGTGATTTCCTCGCCGGATTCCCCGTCACCCCGGGTGGCGGCCCGCACCAGCAGGCCGTGCTCATAGCTGAGGGCGAGGGCGTTCCCGTCGATCTTGAGCTCACCCACCATCGGCAGGGCCTGCAGAGCTTCCCCGGGCGGGGCGCTGCGGTCGAGCACCTTGAGCAGGCGGCCGTACCAGGCTTCCAGCTCCTCGATCGAGAAGGCGTTCTCGAGGCTGAGCAGACCGATGCGGTGCCGCACCGATGGGAAGTGCTCCGCCGGAGCGCCGCCCACCCGCTGGGTGGGGCTGTCGGGGCTGATCAGCTCCGGCTGGAGCCGCTCCAGCTGCTCCAGCTCCCGGTAGAGACGGTCGTAGACCGCGTCCTCCATCTCGGGCTCATCGAGCACGTAGTAGGCGTGGGCGGCGTGGTTAAGCAGCCGCCGCAACTCCTCGGCGCGGGCCCGCACCGCTGCTCAGGCCGCGGCGAGTTTCTGGATCCGCTCCACCCGCCAGTGGTTTTCCACCTTCACGAAGGTGAAATCCAGAGGCAGTTCATCCTTCGCTTCCGACTTCAGTTTCACCGTGAGGATGATCTGGCCTTCCTGGAGCCGCGGCCGGCCGGATTTGAGGTTGCGGTACTTGTTGAGTTTCAGTCCGGCCAGAAAGCGGATGAACTGCTGCCGGTTCACGTGCGAGCGGTAGTTCTTGGTGGTGAGCAGGTAGGCGCCATCGATCTGGCCCGAGGCCACCTGGGTGAAGAACTGCTTGAGCAGCGGGTTGATGCCGCGGGCGCTGATCACCAGGCGCACAGCCGTGTAGGTCCAGTACAGGAGCAGGACCCCAGCTCCGGCCAGCAGGGCCTTGGTGCCGATCGTTTGGGCCAGACCCCAGTCCATCGTCTGCATGTGCGCGTTCAGGTTGCAGAGTCTGACCGACAGCCCTGCCGCTTCGGTGGCGAACGCCCCACACTGGGCGCACGGTTGGCCCCACACATCTGCGGCATGCCCCTGGCGCCCCTGTTGCCTCTGTTCCATCGCCTCGACCGGGAGCATTTCGGTGGGGCCCTGGCTCCGGGTGGACGCCCCCTGCCGGAGGTGCGCTGGAGCGACGGGCGCATGAGCCGCACGGCCGGTCTCTACCGCCGCGGGCGCCGACGTGATGGCTCGGCCCTCTGCGAGATCGTGCTCTCACGGCCGGTGCTGGCGCCCCTCCCCGCCAGTGCCACCCTGGGAACGCTCTGCCACGAGATGATCCACGCCTGGATCGATCGGGTGCTGCAGGTGCATGAGGTGCACGGTCCCCAGTTCCGCGCGGCCATGGCCCGGATCAACGCCGTCCAGGGTGAGTTCGAGGTGAGCCTGCGCCACCACTACCCCCTGCCGCTGGCCTCGTCCACCTGGATCGCCCGCTGCCCCTGCTGCGGCGTCAGCGCCGCCTACCGCCGCCGGGTGCGGGGCCTGGCCTGCCGGCTCTGCTGTGAGCGGCTGCATGGCGGCCGCTGGGACTCCAGCTGCGCCCTGGTGTTCGAGCCCCGTGCGGCCTAGGGTTCCGCCAACCGGGCTGGGCCCATGGATCTGTTCCTCTGGGTGCTTCAGGGCGGTGGAGTTTCGATTGCCCTGCTGGGCCTGGGGCGGGAACGCCGCATGCGGGCGCATCGCCTTGGACATCACGGCCTCACCCCCCGGCCGGCGTCTGGCCGCTGAGCGGCCGTTAAGGTCGGACCACAGCGGTTGCGATGGCACAGGCGAGCGCCATGAACGGTTCGGGTGATCCTTCCCGCCGGGGACGCCGCCGAGCGGGCGGCTCCCTGGACCAGTGGATGACGGCGGGACGACAACTGGTGGATGGCGTGGCCGGGGCTCGCCCGGGCTCGCGCTCCCAGACCCGGGGTGGAGAGCGGCGCGCCGGCAGCCGCCCGGGCCTGGAGGGTCTGGGCCGCTGGGTGGAGAACCGCATCGACTGGTTCCTCGAAGGGGACGACGACTGGACGGAGCCCTGGCAGGAGCGGCCTGAAGGGCCGGAGCAATGGTCGTCGCAGCCTCAGATGCCGGCGCCGGAGCCGGCCACCCGCCGGCCTCTGGAGGCCATCTCCCGCCGGGCCTCCCCCCTACTGCCCCCTGCTCCAGTACGGGAGCGCCAGACACCACCGCAGCAGCCGCCATCGCTCCAGCCGGAGTCCTCAGCTCCGCTCACGGGCGGGCGGCCACTTCCCCGCTCCAGCCGGCGTCCCCGCCGGACCTGAAGCACCTAGCCTGAGACCCTGTCCGACACACCCCAGCGTCCATGAGCAACCTGATCGTGGTGGGTTTCCCCAAGGTCGATGAGGCCGAGGCCGTGCGCAAGGAGCTGGTCAACATCCAGCAGGAGCATCTGATCTCCCTGGAAGACGCCGTGGTGGTCGAGCGCGATGCCGATGGCCAGGTGCACCTGCGCCAGGCCATCAACCTCACCACCGCCGGGGCCCTGGGGGGAGGCTTCTGGGGATCGCTGGTGGGGCTGTTGTTCCTCAACCCCCTGCTCGGAGCCGCCGTTGGCGCTGGCGTGGGAGCGGCCTCGGGGGCGCTCAGCGATCTGGGCATCAACGACGGTTTCCTGCGGGAGGTGGGCGAAACCCTGCCCAAGGCCAGTGCCGCCCTCTGTCTGCTGGTGCGCGATGCCACGCCCGACCGGGTGGTGGAGCGCCTGCGCAGCTTCGCCCCCCACGCCAAGCTCCTGCGCACCAGCCTCAGTCACACCGACGAGGCCCAGCTGAACGAGCTGCTGGAGCGCAGCCGCAAGCAGGCTGAGGCCCTGCGCCTGAGCTGAGCGCCCAGAGGAGCGATGGTTCAGCGGCTGCGGCGGACCCGGCTGCGGCCCGGGGTCGTCTGACGGTGGTGCTGAGGGGTCCGCTGCTGGGATCTGGTGGGGTGGTGAACCACCTGGAAGTCCCAGCCCTTCTCCTGCAGCTGGCGGTTCACGGGTCCCACCAGCTCCTGGGGCAGATCTTCGGCCATCTGCTCGGCCGAGGTGCTGATCGAGGGAGAGCCCTGTTTCAGGGCCCAGAGCAGTTCCGCCCACTGCTCGATCAGGCTGGACTGCTTTGGCCGCCGCGGGGAGGTGCCTTCAAGGGCGGCCTGACAGCCCGCCTGTTGCCAGAGCGTGGCGCGGCCCCGGTGCAGCCCCTGGCCGCTGGGCCGGGCCAGGCCCAGGTGCAGGGCCTTGTCGCTGGGGCTGCCATCGAGCTCACGCAGTCCGGCCCGGATCAGCTGGCGGCCACAGCTCACGGCGGAGAGACCGAGGGAGCGCCCCAGGTCGGTGAGGGAGAGCCACTGATCGCCGGCCCAGGCGGCTGTGGAGGCTGCGGCCGGGGCTTGGGTGGAATGGTGATGGCCTGGGTTGCCAGGGGAGGTGGTCGTCATCGTCGGACAGGTGGAGCCAGTGCCGCCATCCTGTTCAGGATCGGCAAAAGCGCAAGTTGTCAAGTGGAAACCGCCACAGACCGTCAGGACTTCATGAAACTTTATGGAGATCTGCGTCGTGCTGGCTCGGGCCCAGCCAGCGCTCCAGCGCCGGGGAGAACACTTCCCGGATCACGGTGAGTTCACGTCCCTGGCGGAAAAAGCGGTAGTGGCGGCTCCAGAAGGGCCCCTTGGCTGCGAAGCCCTCCTCCAGCCATTCGGCGTTCACCCGGGCCAGTCCATCCACCTCCCGGAACAGCTCCACCCGCCCACTGGTGAGACTCAGCCAGATCGGCCGCTGCCGGTCGCGCAGGTGTTCCTCAGCCTCGGCCTGGTTCCACCAGCTCTCGGCCCAGGCCAGGGCCTGGCCATTGCAGCGCAACCACACCTGGCGCCGCAGCAGGGGAAGGGCCAGCTCCGCCACTTCGGCGGGGCGACCCCGGGTAGCTTCAGGGTCGCCCCCGGAACCCGTTGGCTCAGGCTCCGGCCCCATGGCGATCAGCTCGATCGTCATCGGTTCGCCCGTGAGCAACTGCAGATGGCGGGTCGGGCTCCCATCGCCCAGCAGCAGGAGCTTCCAGGGGCCGCTCAGCTGGCCTCCGGCCCTTGCCTGGAGCACCTCGGTGATCGGGGCTTCCCAGAGCGGCGTCGGTGAGACCCATGGCCTGGTGAGCAGGGAGTCAGCCATCCGCCTGAACTGGGTTGGCCCACGCTAAAGAGCGCCAATGGGCAGCGGGACGGTTGGAGGGCGGGAAGACCGCTCTTGCCGTCAGAAGCCGCCGCTGATGCTCACCCGCTTCTGCTGGCCGTTGCGCTCGATCACCACGGAGTTGCCGCTGGCTGAGCTCAGGCGCCAGCCGGTGGAGCCGATCGCTTCCCCCACCGATGCACTGGTGGAACTGCCACCCATCTGGAAGATGGCGGAGCCGCTCTGGCCAGGCACCTGCACGACTCCCACCAGCTCGGGGTCCCCTCCCTCGGCACCTGCGGGCTGACCGCCGCCGCTGGAGGGGCCTGAGCCGACGGAGAATCCAGGCTCAGGGATCACGGGGGCTGGCGGGGCGCCACGGGCGATGGTGCCACTGACCGGCACCCGTAGCGGCTCGGCGGAGGAGGCACGGGACGCACCCTCCAGAGGCGCCAGTTCCTGGACCCAGGCTTCCTCGGGAGGCGGCGGTGGCAGCCCGTCGGCGCTGCCATCCAGCGCTTCGCCAATGGGCTGAGCCGTGGCTGCGGCCGTCGCTCCCGGTTCGGCTTGGCTCACGGGGCCCAGTGAGCGCAGCCGTTCCAGCAGCTGCAGCGTGCGCTCCTGTTTCAGGGCGAGGCTGGCCTGGGTCCAGCCGCGCCACACCACCAGGGTGCTCCCCACTCCCACCACCGAAAGGGCTGCCAGCAGCGCCAGCAGTGGACGTGGCAGTGGCGAGCGGCCTGCCGCCGGCGCCGCTGGCGCTGACGTTCGGCGGTGGTGAAGGGCACGGTTGGCCGTACGACCTGCCCTCAGGCGTGGCGGTTCGTCGTGCACCACCACATCGATCGGTGCCGGATCGGAGCTGGGGCTGATTCCCAGAGTCGGCTCCGGCTGATAGGGATCGCGGATGTATCCCTCCAGGGTCGGCCGTTCCCCCGGATGGATCCCCAGGCCCGGCAGGCCAGTTGAAAAAACCCGGTCCATCACCTGCTCGGCTTTCAGCTCCCAGAAGGCCCGGGAGGAGGAGATGGCGTGCGGGTCACTGCCCATGGCAGATGGGCTCAGGCCTGAAGTGCGGAGATCGTACCCATTGTTTTCCGTTTCGACAAACGCTCCTCTTCCCCGGCCCGCCGCCGCCGCAGCTCCAACCAGAGCAGCAGGGCCGTCACATCGGCTGGGCTCACGCCTGGGACACGGGAGGCCTGTCCGAGGTTGATCGGCCGCACGGCGGTGAGCTTCTCGCGGGCTTCCCTGGAGAGGGTGGCGATGGCGGTGTAGTCGATGCTGCTGGGGATCGGTCGCTCATGGTGTCTGCGCACCTGCTCGATCTGCTGCTGTTGCCGCGCCAGGTAGCCGCTGTATTTGAGATCGATCTCGGCACCCTCGCGCACAGCGGCAGGCAGGCCGGGATCGGCCAGGCCATGCTCCACCAGATCGCTGCTGTGGAAGCCTGAGCGGCGCAGCAGGTCGGCCAGGGTGATCGATCCCTTGATCGGCGCCCCCGAGCGGGCGGCCACCGCCGGCGCCACCGGGTCACTGACCTTCAGGCGCACCGTTTCGAGGCGCTGCTTCTCGGCGGCGATGGCGGCCTGCTTGGCCCTGAACAACCCCCAGCGACGGTCATCGATCAATCCCAGATCCCGGCCCATGGGGGTGAGACGTCGATCGGCGTTGTCGCCCCGCAGCACCAGGCGGTATTCGCTGCGGCTGGTGAGCACCCGGTAGGGCTCGCGCAGGTCCTTGGTGATCAGATCGTCGATCAGGGTGCCGATGTAGCTGCCTTCGCGGGGGAAGTGCACCGGGTCCTGGCCGCGCAGCATCCGGGCGGCGTTGAGCCCGGCCACCAGGCCCTGGGCGGCGGCTTCCTCATAGCCGGTGGTGCCGTTGAGCTGGCCGGCGCTGAACAGCCCCTGCAGCCGCTTGGTCATCAGCGAGGGCAGGCACTGGGTGGCCGGCAGGTAGTCGTACTCCACGGCGTAGGCGGGCCGCAGCATCACGCACTGCTCCAGGCCGGGCAGGGTGCGCAGGAGCTCCAGCTGCAGCCGCTCCGGCAGGCCGGTGGAGAAGCCCTGGATGTAGAGCTCAGGGGTGTCACGGCCCTCCGGTTCCAGGAAGATCTGGTGGCTCTCCTTGTCGGCGAAGCGCACGATCTTGTCTTCGATCGAGGGGCAGTAGCGCGGGCCCTTGCTGTCGATGAAGCCGCCGTAGATGGGGGTGAGGTGGAGGTTGTCGCGGATCAGCTGGTGGGTGGCCGCTGTGGTGCGGGTGAGGTGGCAGGCCATCGGCTCGCCGCACACCCACGCGGCCGGATCGAAGGAGAAGAAGCGGCCGTTGGCGTCGCTGGGTTGCTCCTCGAGCTGATCGAGGGCCACGCTGCGGCGATCCACCCGGGCGGGGGTGCCGGTCTTGAGGCGGTCGGTGTGGAAGCCGAGATCCCGCAGGGCCTCGGTGAGCCCCTCGGCGGCCTGCTCGCCGGCGCGGCCGGCGCTCATCGACTGGTTGCCCACCCAGATCTGGCCCCCCAGAAAGGTGCCGGTGGTGAGGATCACGGCCGGCGCGGCATAGACGCTCCCGAAGTAGGTGCGCACGCCGGTGATCCGGCCCACCGTTTCGTTGCCGCCCTCCGTGGGGTTGCCCCCCTCCAGCTCCACCTCCAGCCCCGTGACCATCGCTTCGCGCAGGTGCAGGTTGGGGGTGTGCTGCAGCAGCTGCAGCATCTGGCGGGCGTACTGACGCTTGTCGGTCTGGGCGCGCAGGGCCCAGACGGCAGGGCCGCGGCTGGCATTGAGCACCCGTTTCTGCAGGGTGGTGGCGTCGGCGAGGCGGCCGATCACGCCGCCGAGGGCATCCACCTCATGCACCAGCTGGCTTTTGGCCGGTCCACCCACTGCGGGGTTGCAGGGCTGCCAGGCGATGCGATCGAGGTTGAGCGTGAACAGGGCTGTGGAGATTCCCAGGCGAGCCGCGGTGAGCGCTGCTTCGCAGCCGGCATGGCCGCCGCCGACCACGATCAGCTCAAAGGTTTCCGTGGGGGCTGCGCTGAAGGCCATCGATTCAATGTATGGCGCCCAGATCGCTGCGGGGAGCCACGGCCGCGGCGTAGTCAGGGTCTTCCGTGCCGGCGATCCGGTCCCAGAACGTGAAGTAGAGGCCGAAGTGCACGCCTTGGTGGCGGTGGTGGAGCGAATGGTGGGCCGGGCCGATCACCCAGCGGCCCAGCCAGTGGTGGGGAAAGCGGCGGGGCAGGTGATCGAGGCCGAGGTGGTTCACGATCGCCCAGACCGTCATGGTGCTCAGCACGGCCATCAGGGTGACCGGGTGCAGCGGCACCACCACCACCACCGCCACCATCACCAGGGCCTGGAGGATCGCTTCGGGGGGATCGAAGGCGAAGGAGGTCCAGGGGGTGGGTTGGCGGGTGCGGTGGTGGCCGTGATGGCACCAGGCATAGAGGCTGTGGTGGTGGAACAGGCGGTGGGTGGGGTAATAGATGGCGTCCTGCAGGATCAGGACGCTGACGTAGCTGAGCCCCAGGTACCACCAGCCGTAGGTGTCCGGCCTGGCGTAGAAGCTGGTGAGTCCATGGCTGTGGAGCGCCAGTACGCCTGCGGTGGCGAGGGCGAAGACGGCAGCGGAGAACACCGAGAGGCGGATGTCGTCGCGGATGCCATGGGCGCCGAGGCGCGACTGCCGTGGATCGGGCTCAGCTTCTGGAGAGGCGGAGCGTGCATAGAGCCACCACCAGGATCCACCAGCCAGCAGAAAATAGCGTCCCAGGATGATACCGAAGAACACAAGTCCATAGAACGCGAAGGAATGATTCCCGAACGAACGGATCACCGTTTCGGTGTCAATCTGTGCGAAGGGCATGCCTTGGTATTCCTTTTTCCAGCGTCTACGCCCACTCTAGGGACGCCGCACCGCCGAAGCCATCACGGCCATGCAGCGCTTTCGCATCCTGCACCGCACCCTCTACACCTATGGAGCGGCGGTGAGGCTCGAGCCCCATGCGCTGCGGCTGCGGCCCAGGGAGGGCCATGAGCTGCGCATCGAATCCTCCAGCCTGCGGATTTCTCCGCCGGCCACGCTGCGCTGGCATCGGGATGTGGAAGACAACTCGGTGGCGATGGCCAGCTTCTCCAGCCCCGCCGCCGAGCTCCTGATCGAAAGCGAGCTGGTGGTCCAGCAGTACCACCAGGAGCCCCTGGATTTCCTGGTGGACGAAGAGGCGGTGTTGTTCCCCTTCCGCTACAGCGCTGAAGACAGGCTGTTGCTGGCTCCCTACCGCCAGGAGGGGGCCGTCAGAGGTGGGACGCTGCTGATGGATTGGGTGGCCGGGGTTCATCGCGGCGCTGAGCGGATGGAGACCTATGCCCTGCTGGAGCGGATCAGTGCACGCATCCACAACACCCTGCGCTATCAGCGGCGCGAGGAACCGGGCGTGCAGACGGCTGAGCACACCCTGGCTGCCGGCTCCGGCTCCTGCCGCGACTTCGCCACCCTGTTCATGGCGGCCACCCGGCAACTGGGTTTTGCAGCCCGCTTCGTGAGCGGCTACCTGCACGATTCTGCCGCGGTCGATGGCTCCACCCACGCCTGGGCGGAGGTGTACCTGCCAGGAGCGGGCTGGACCGGCTTCGACCCCACGATCGGCGCCCTTGCCGGTCCTGACCACATGGTGGTGGCTGTGGCCCGCCACCCTGAAGCGGTGCCGCCGGTGGAGGGGTCGTTCGTGGGGCCATCGGGATCGACCCTCAGCGTGGGGGTGTGGGTGACGGAGCTGGAGGAGCCTCTGATCCGGTGAAGGTTGTGGGATGGGTGTCCATGCGGCTGCTGCGGGCAGGAGTCTCCTATGGGTCTCTGGTGCTGCTGGCCGGCTTCCTGCTCGGCACGGTGCGGGTTCTCGCTCTGGAACCCCGCTTTGTGGTGCGCCGGTTTGCCCTGCCTCCGGCCCCTGGGCCACGCCTGCTCTGCGGTGGCCTGGCGGTGGGGTTGATGGGAGTGTTGGAGCTGGCTGTGGTGGCTCCCCTGCGCGGCCTCAGCCCGGTGCAGGTCATCACCGCCCGTGATCCGGTCTCGGGCAGCGCCTACGTCGTGGCCCTGGGGCTGATGGGGGTGATGCCCTGGCTGCTCACCAGGTGTGAAGGCGCGTGAGCGCCCCCGAAGCAGGCTGCGGGCTCTCGAGCAGCTCCACATGCTCCTGTTCATGGGGATCGTTGCGGGCCACGATGGCCACGGCAGGCTCGCTGCTGCTGAGGTTGGTGGGCTGCTGGGGGACCCCGGGAGGGATGAACAGAAAATCGCCGACTCTGATCCCAGATGGCGGTGGGCAGCGGCGTTCCCGCCCGGAGGGATCACCACACGGTTGAGCGAGAGGCCCTTGGCGCCACTGTTGGCGCCGGAGATGCCCACGAACTGATCGAGCCGCTGCTTGCTCACGATGCTGCGGGGCTGACCGGTGGCACGCACGGCCATCGAGAACAGCTGCGCCCCTGCCCTCAGAACCCGATCCGGATGCGGTGGTGATTCAGCTGATTGGTCACGGTGGCGTCCACTTTCCCCTTGACCGTGGCGCCGACATCGCCGCGCACCCTGGCATCCACATCACCGCCCACCTGGGCGCTCACCGCGCCACTGACCGTTGCCTCAACGGGACCCTTGACGGCAACGCCGATCCCGCGGCTCAGTTCAGGTACGTTCACAGCCAGGGGCGTGGCCAGCCCGACCGGTTCGGCCATCGTCACGTTCGCGGTGATCGGAATCGTTTTGATCGGAGCGGTGCGGATCGGTTCTGCAATCTTCTCGACCACCAGCGGCGTCTGAATCGAGCCCACATCCACCTGGGCCGACACCGGCATGGGGCGCTCCATCACCAGCTCGATCTTGATCGGCTCCTGCAGGACCCTGCCCAGGGAGATCGCCCCGATCCCCACGGCGGCCACCAGGGCGACGGGCCAGCGCAGGGCCAGCACCCAGCCCATCGCTGCCTGGGAACGGTCGTGGGGGCCTTCGGCCTCTTCGCGGGGCAGCCTGGTCTGGTCGGTTGGGGGCTCGCTCATCGGCTGGAGGGAGTTCTGGCGCCCATGTTGAAGGCCTTCCGCCCTCGCGCGAGGTTCAAGGTGCCGCCAGATTCCGGAAGCGGGTGAACTGGGGCTCGAACAGCAGCTTCACCGTGCCCACCGGCCCGTTGCGGTGCTTGGTCACGATCACTTCGGTGATGCCCCGGTCGGCCGTCTCCGGGTTGTAGTACTCGTCGCGGTAGATCATCAGCACCAGGTCGGCGTCCTGCTCGATCGAGCCCGATTCGCGCAGGTCACTGAGCATCGGGCGTTTGTTGGTGCGGCTCTCCACGCCCCGGCTGAGCTGGGAGAGGGCCATCACCGGCACGTTCAGCTCCCGGGCCATGCCCTTGAGCCCCCGCGTGATGCGGGAGAGCTCCTGCACCCGGTTGTCGGGGGTGGAGCCCTCCATCAGCTGCAGGTAATCGATCACGATCAGTCCCAGTTCCTTGCCCTGCTCCGCCATCAGCCTCCGGCAGAGGGAGCGCATCTCCAGCACGCCGGCATTGGGCTTGTCGTCGATGAACAGCGGCAGCTGGCCGAGGGTGTTGATGCCCTGCCCCAGCAGCGGCCATTCCTCCTGCTGCAGCCGGCCGGTGCGCAGCCGGCCGCTCTCGATGCCCACCTCCATCGACAGCAGCCGGTAGGTGAGCTGCTCCTTGCTCATCTCCAGAGAGAACACGCAGACCGGCAGCTGGTGGATCTGGGCCACGTTCTTGGCGATGTTGAGCACGATCGAGGTCTTGCCCATCGCCGGGCGGCCGGCCACGATGATCAGATCGCTGCGCTGCAGGCCCTGGGTGATGGCGTCGAGGTCGTAGAAGTTCACCGGGATGCCCGCCACCGAGGTGCCCAGGGAGCGGCTCTCGATCTCGTTGAAGGTGCTGGTGAGGATTTCGGCGGTGGGGGTGAGCCCCACGGAAGGTTTCTCCTGGCTGATGGCGAAGATCTGCTGCTCGGCCTCGTCGAGCACCAGCTCCATCGGCTTGGCCTGATCGAAGCCGAGCTTGATCACCTCGTTGCCTGAGCGGATCAGCTGGCGCCTGAGGTATTTGTCCATCACCAGGCGCGCCACCTGGTCGATCGAGGCGGTGCTGAGCGTGCGCTCCACCAGCTCCACCAAGCGGTTGCTGCCGCCCACCTTCTCCAGCTGCCCGGTGTCGGCCAGCCAGGCGGCCATGGCCGTGAGGTCGGTGGGCTTGCCCTGGCCGTGCAGCATCAGGGCGGTGCGGTAGATCTCCCGGTGGGCGCCCAGGTAGAAGGCCTCGGGTCGCAGCACGTCGGCGATGCGGCCCAGGGCGTCGGGGTCGAGCAGGATGCCGCCCAGCACCGCCTCCTCCGCCTCCAGGTTCTGGGGCGGCACCTGATCCGGCAGGGCCTCGAAACGGGCCTCGTCCTGGTCCCGGCCGCGGCGGCGAAAGGCCGGAGTCAGAGCGGCGGGGGGCGCTGGTGGCGCGCTCCCCTCACCGGCGCTCGCTCGATCGGGGCCTCCTTCAGGGGCTGGCAGGGGAACACTCACCATCGGCTGAGGCTAGGCCCGGGTCTGGCCGCCGACGGTGTGCGAGGCCGCCAAACAAAACGCCGGCCCCCTGGGGACCGGCGCTGAATTTCAAAGCGGCTGGTCAGGGCCTGGTTCAGTGGCTGACAACTTCCAGGTTGATCTCAGCGGTGACCTCGGGATGCAGCTTCACCTGCACCTTGTAGGCCCCGGTACGGTGGATCTCGGGCACCGAAATGTCGCGGCGGTCGAGTTCCTTCTTGGTGGCTGCTTCGATCGCCTCGGCCACATCGCCGTTGGTCACGGTGCCGAAGAGCACGTCGTCGCCACCGGTCTGTTTCTTGACGGTGAAGCGCCCGATGGTGGCTAAGGCCGTGCGGAAGGCTTCGGCTTCCTGCCTCAGGGCCGCCTGGCGCTCGGCTTCCTTGGCCCGGCGGTGCTCCACCTGGCGCAGCACGGCGGGAGTGACGGGAACGGCCTTGCTCTGGGGCAGCAGGAAGTTACGGGCGTAACCAGGAGCAACCTCCACCAGGTCCCCCTGATGGCCGAGGCTGTAAACGTCCTCGCTGAGGACGACGGAGACGCGCTTGGCCATGGAGACGGAACGGCGGGAACAAGGGATCGGGCAGGGGGCGCCGGCTCGGCGACCCGCATCCTGAGGCGATCAGCGATCTTAGGTCACGGCTTGCGGCGCCCGCTCGGCGGCGGCAGGCAGGCGCACCTGGGTCGCCAGGCCCAGGGCCCGCAGCAGGCGGATGTGCTGCCAGGTGAGGTCGAATTCGCGGCGCCCGAATCCATGGCGGGCCGAATGGGGGAAGGCGTGGTGGTTGTTGTGCCAGCCCTCACCGAACGTGAGCGCCGCCACCCAGGGGTTGTTGCGCGACTGATCACCGCTGGCATGCGTGACGTAGCCCCAGCAATGGGTGGCGGAATTCACCAGCCAGGTGCAGTGGTAGAGCACCACCAGGCGCAGGGGGATTCCCCAGAGCACCAGGGCCCAGCCGCCGGCGCCGGTGGCGGTGCCGATCCAGAACAGCAGCAGGGCCACTGGGATCTGCAGCAGCAGGAAATTGGTGTTCAGCCAGCGGTAGTAGGGGTCACGAGCCAGATCACCGGTGAGGCGGGGCACCGCGGCCATCGCCGGGATTTCCTCGAACATCCAGCCCATGTGGCTCCACCAGAAGCCCTTGTGGCTGTTGTGGTGGTCAGCGTCGGTGTCGGAGAACTTGTGGTGGTGGCGGTGCAGACCGGCCCAGTCGATCGGACCGTGCTGACAGCTGAGCGCGCCGCAGGTGGCGAAGATCCGCTCCAGCCACTGGGGAACACGCAGGGCCCTGTGAGCCAGCAGGCGGTGGTAGCCGAGGGTGACCCCCAGGCAGCCGGTGATCCAATAGAGCACCAGCATGCTGGCCACGGCCGGCACGCTCCAGAACTGGGGCAGCAGGGCCACCAGTGCCAGCCCGTGGACCACGGCCATGAAGCCGATGGTGGCCCAGCGGGCCCCCTCAGGAGCCGAGGGGGTGGGTTCCCCGCGGCGGGGACGGTGCAGCCTCTCGGCCCGTGAGAGGGAGGGCGCCGGGGCAGAGGTGGGTCGCCGAACGGTGGCGGTCATGTGGGCTGGTTCCTGATCAATCTTTTAAGATGGTAGCAGTTCGGATTCGTATCAATTGGGATATCAGGCTGAAATCGAATCAGGGCGAGAAGCGTTTGCATATCTGATCAGGGCCTGGCATGAGCGCAACGGCTGGTCCCACCGCGTCCTGCCTGGTCTGGCTGAGGCCCTTGATCTCGGCCGTGTCCACAACTCCCAGGTGTCGATGCTGCGCAACCGCAAGCTCGCCTCCCCTGGCCCGGAGGTGTTCCTCGCCCTCGGTCGCATCAACCGGTGGCTGGCGACCAGCGAAGGCGACCAGGGCCTCTCGCTCTCCGGTCATCCCGACCTGATCGAGGCCCTCGGCCAGGGGTGCCAGCCGCTGTTGAGCGACAGCGGAGTTCCACTGGGGCCGGGTGATCTGCTGGAGATCTTCGTGGGCCTCGTTCCCCCGCCGCGGGCCTTCGATCTGCGCATTGCCGAATCTGAGGCTGGCGGCCTCAGCTTTGCCCTGGCGGAGCTGCTCTGCGCCGGCCGGCCCTGGCGGCTCTGCCGCGACCAGGTGCTCTCGGCCTACCCGGTGGCAAAAGGCCAGCGCCGGGAGCGCTTCGCGGCCGTGATGAGCGGCCAGCGCGACTACAGCGCCGCCGAGCTCGACGCCGAGCTGATGGATCTGCACCGCACCCTGGTGGGTCTGGGGGGGAGCGCCGAGCAGGAGATCAGCGCCGACCGCTTCCTGGAGGTGCTGCGCAACAAAGCCAGCCTGCAGCACCGGGCTGGCCGGGAGGATCTGGGCGAGGCGATCCGTCAGGAGCTGGTGGCCGAGGGCAACGGCTGACCCACGTGGGCCACCCGGATGCGTTTGGCCAGACCCAGGCTGCGCAGCACCTTGATGTGCTGCCAGGTGAGGTCGAACTCGAACCAGCGCAGACCGTGGCGAGCACTGGCCGGGTGGGCGTGGTGGTTGTTGTGCCAGCCCTCCCCGAAGGAGAGGATCGCCACCCACCAGCAGTTGCGGGAGAGGTCGGGGCTGTCGAAATTGCGGTAGCCGAAGGCGTGGGTGGCGCTGTTCACCAGCCAGGTGACGTGGTACACGATGGCCAGCCTCAGGGGGATGCCCCAGAGCACCAGGCCGAGACCGCCGCCAGGCACGCCGGCCCGCTCGCCGTACCACCAGAGAGCGGCTCCCAGGGGCACCTGCAGCAGAAGGAACCAACGGTCGAGCCAGCGGTAGACGGGATCACGCTGAAGGTCGCCGGTGAAGCGATCCAGCTGGCGCACCGCCGGAATGTCGTGCAGCATCCAGTCGCTGTGGCTCCACCACAGACCGCGGCCGGCGTCATGGTGATCGTTGGGCTGGTCGGAATACTTGTGATGGTGGCGGTGAAGCCCCACCCACTCGATCGGCCCGCTTTGACAGGCCAGGCTGCCCATCAGTACCAAGGTGCGTTCCAGCCACTTGGGAGCCACGAAGCTGCGGTGGGCCAGAAGGCGGTGCAGTCCCAGGGTCACCCCCAGCACCGTGGTCCAGTAGAGGACCGCCAGCACCACCACCGCCTGCCAGCTCCAGAAGCGAGGCAGCAGGGCGAAGAGGGCACCCACGTGGATGGCCAGCATGAAGGCTGTGGTGCCGAACTTGTACTTGCGCTGGCTGGGGGGAAGGGGCTGGCGGCGTCCGCTCACCGAAGCGCGGATGGCGGCTTCCTGGTGCTCGGCGGCATGGCCCCGCAGAGCCTGGCCCGCAGCCCCCACCTGGGGCAAAGCGGAAGCTTGATCTGAGGCGGCAACCAAATGAACTCTCGCGATGGTGGCGCAGGCTCGAGTTCGCCATCTCCCCTGCGGCGGGTGATCCCGTTGCAGGGAACCCATCAGGCTGAGTTGCGACCTTGACCTGGGATGCCGGCGTTATGTAGCCGATGCATCGGGCTGAAATCTAGCGGCGTAGCGATAGCCCGCAGGCAGCATGGCGGTAGGAGCCGGTTTCGGGCCATGGTGACAACGGCAACGAGCGCTGGTCCCCACGCCTGCTGGGCACGGGAGCGGGTGGCCGCCGCCGCCGAGCGGATCGCTCCGGTGGCCGATGCCCGCACCGCGGCGGTTCAGCCGGCCCTGGCGCGGGTTCTGGAGGCCTTTGCGGCCGAGCGGCTCGGCACCCACCACTTCGCCTCCGTCAGTGGCTACGGCCATGGCGACCTGGGCCGGGAGGTGCTCGATCGCGTCTTCGCGCGGGTGCTCGGAGCCGAGGCGGCTGCGGTGCGCCTGCAGTTCGTGAGTGGCACTCATGCCATCGCTGCGGCCCTGTTCGGCGTGCTGCGCCCCGGTGATCGCCTGCTCGCCCTCACCGGCCGCCCCTACGACACCCTTGAGGAGGTGATCGGCCTGCGGGGCCGGGGTCAGGGTTCCCTGGCCGAGTTCGGCATCCACTACGACGAGCTGCCGCTCACGGCCGCCGGTGCTGTGGATGAGGACGGCCTGGCGGCGGCCCTGGCTCTGCCCACGCGCATGGTGCTGATCCAGCGCAGCTGCGGCTACAGCTGGCGGCCCTCCCTCAGCCTGGAGACGATCGCCGGTCTCTGCGAGCGGGTGGAGGCCCTCCGGCCCGGCTGCGTTCGCTTCGTCGACAACTGCTATGGCGAATTCGTCGAGCCCCTGGAGCCTCCGGCGGTGGGCGCCGACCTGATCGCCGGCTCGCTGATCAAGAACCCCGGCGGCACCATTGCCCCCACTGGCGGCTACGTGGCCGGCAGGGCCGAGCTGGTGGAGCAGGCCTGCTGCCGACTCACGGCCCCGGGCATCGGTGGGGAGGGCGGCACCGGTTTCGATCTCCATCGCCTGCTCTTTCAGGGGCTGTTCCTTGCGCCCCAGATGGTGTCCGAAGCGCTGATCGGTGCCGAACTCACCGCCGCGGTGTTCAGCGACCTCGGTTATGCCGTTCAACCCAGGGTGGGGGATCACCGCAGCGATCTGATCCAGGCGGTGCGCTTCGGTGCTCCCGAGCCGCTGATCCAGGTGTGCCGGGCCTTTCAGTCGTGCTCGCCGGTGGGCAGCTACCTGGATCCGGTGCCCGCGCCGATGCCCGGCTATGCCAGCGAGCTGGTGATGGCCGGCGGCAGCTTCATCGACGGCAGCACCAGCGAGTTCTCCGCCGATGGCCCCCTGCGCGAGCCCTATGTGCTCTTCAGTCAGGGCGGCACCCACCGCAGCCACGTGGCCCTGGCGCTGGAGCGGGCCCTGGCGGCGCTGGGCCCCGACTCCCTTCCCGGCGGCACTCCCTGAGCGGGGTGGCCCCTCGGGAGCCACACTGGGACCCACCCGAGTTTCGGTCCGCGATGGCCCTCCAGGTCCCCGACGACTGCCGCTACGCCGACAGCCATGAGTACGTGCGGCCCGAAGGGGAACTCGTGCGGGTGGGGGTGAGTGCCTTCGCCGTCGACCAGCTCGGCGACATCGTTTTTGTGGAGCTTCCTGAACCCGGCAGCGTGCTGGAGCGCGGCAGCAGCTTCGGCACGGTGGAATCGGTCAAGGCCGTCGAGGAGCTCTACGCCCCGATCAGCGGCACGGTGGAGCGGCGCAACGAGGCGGTGCTCTCCAGCCCCGAGGAACTGCAGAACGATCCCTACGGAGAGGGTTGGTTGCTGCTGGTGCGCCCCAGCGACCCCTCCCAGCTCGACGACCTGCTCCAGCCCGCCAGCTACCGCTCGAAGCTGGAAGGGTCTTAACGCGGGTCAGCCGGGTAGAAGTCCCTAGGATTGATCCCGCTAAATCGGGTGTGATGGCGTGAGCGTCGAGAGCAGCAGCCCCAGCGCCCCGGTTGACATCCCCCAGGACTTCTCACCCTTCCTGGAACGCCATCTGGGCCCATCCCCCGCCGAGCAGGCCCTGATGCTCGAGCGGGTGGGTTGCGTCGATCTTGAAGCGTTCGTGGCCGAGGTGGTCCCCGGCGACATTCTGATTCCGCCTGCGGCCGCCGCCCAGAACCTGCCCAGGGGCGTGGGGGAGGCGGAGGCCCTCGCCGAGCTGCGCGGGATTGCGTCGCTCAACCAGGTGAGCCGCAGCCTGATCGGCCTGGGTTACTACGGCACCGCCACCCCGGCCCTGATCCAGCGCCATGTGCTGGAGAACCCCTGCTGGTACACCGCCTACACCCCCTACCAGGCGGAGATCGCCCAGGGGCGCCTGGAGGCCCTGCTCAATTTCCAGACCCTGATCAGCGAGCTCACCGCTCTGCCCATCGCCAACGCCTCGCTGCTGGATGAGGCCACCGCAGCGGCCGAGGCGATGTCCCTCAGTGCCGGCGCCTGCCGACGCCCCGAGGCCCGCCGTTTCCTGGTGGATGAGCAGGTGTTTCCCCAGACGCTGGAGGTGCTGCGCACCCGCGCCGAACCCCTGGGAATCCTGATCGAGACCTTCGATCCAGCCAGGTTCGGCGCGGCCGAGGCCACCGGCGACGATCTGACCTTCGCTGACGATGTCTTCGGGGTGCTGCTGCAACTCCCCGGCAGCCGAGGCCGTCTGCTGGATCCCACGCTGGTGATCGAGGCGGCCCACCGAGCGGGTGCCATGGTCACCGTGGCGATCGATCCCCTGGCCCAGGTGCTGCTGGCGCCCGTGGGCTCCCTCGGGGCCGACATCGCCGTGGGCAGCAGCCAGCGTTTCGGGGTGCCCCTGGGCTTCGGCGGGCCCCATGCCGCCTTCTTCGCCACCACCGAGGCCCACAAACGTCAGATTCCCGGCCGCCTGGTGGGCCGCTCGCTGGATGCCGAGGGCCGGCCGGCCCTGCGCCTGGCCCTGCAGACCCGAGAACAGCACATCCGCCGTGACAAGGCCACCAGCAACATCTGCACAGCCCAGGTGCTGCTGGCGGTGATGGCCGGCTTCTACGCCGTGCATCACGGCCCGGAGGGACTCACTGCCATGGCCCGGCGGGTGCTGCGGCTGCGTGCCGCCCTGGTCCTGGGGCTGCGCCGCCTCGGCTTCCAGCCCGAGGTGGCTCCGGCTTTCGGCACCGTCAGCCTGCTCACGGCTGATGCCGCAGCGCTGCTGGAGAGGGCGGAGGCCGCCGGATTCAACCTCCGGCCGCTGACTGCCCCGGACGGGTCGCTGGAGGGGGTGGCCCTCAGCCTCGATGAGCGCAGCCATGCCGCTGAGCTCGATCAGCTGCTGGCGGTGTTCGCGGCCTGCTCCGGCCCCCGGGGAGCTGCTTCTGCCTCTGTTCCTTCAGCCACCGCCTTGCTGGCGGAGTTGCCGGGCGACCGGGATCTGCTGGAGGGGCTGCCCCTGCGCCAGGGTCCCTGGCTCCGGCAGGAGGCCTTCCAGCGCTACCGCAGTGAATCCGAACTGCTGCGCTACATCCAGCGCCTGGCGGCCCGCGATCTGTCCCTGGTGCACGGGATGATCCCTCTGGGGAGCTGCACGATGAAGCTCAACGCCGCCGCCGAGCTGGCGCCGGTGAGCTGGAGCGAGTTTGCCGACCTGCATCCACTGGTGCCTCCCTCCCAGGCCCGGGGCTATGCCCGTCTGATTGCTGATCTCGAGGGTTGGCTGGCCGCGATCACCGGCTTCGCCGGCGTGTCGCTGCAGCCCAATGCCGGTTCCCAGGGGGAATACGCGGGCCTGCTGGTGATCCGGGCCTGGCACCGCAGCCGCGGCGAGGACCACCGCGACGTCTGCCTGATTCCCACCAGTGCCCACGGCACCAATCCGGCCAGCGCCGTGATGGCGGGTCTGCAGGTGGTGCCCGTGGCCTGCGATGGGCAGGGCAACATCGACCTGGAGGATCTGGAGGCCAAGGCCCAGACCCACGCCGCCTCCCTGGCGGGGGTGATGGTCACCTACCCCTCCACCCACGGGGTGTTCGAGCCCGGCATCCGCCGCCTCTGCGATGTGATCCATCGCCATGGTGGCCAGGTCTATCTCGACGGGGCCAACCTCAATGCCCAGGTGGGCCTGGCCAAGCCCGGCCTCTACGGCGCCGATGTCTGCCACCTCAACCTGCACAAGACCTTCTGCATCCCCCATGGAGGCGGTGGCCCCGGGGTGGGGCCGATCGGGGTGGCCGAGCACCTGGTGCCTTTCCTGCCCGGCCAGGCCCGGGGCATCGGCGCGGTGGCGGCGGCCCGCTGGGGCAGCGCCGGCATCCTGCCGATCAGCTGGATGTACATCCGCATGATGGGTGGCGCCGGCCTGCGCCAGGCGAGTGCCGTGGCCCTGCTGTCGGCGAACGTGATCGCCGAGCGACTGGAGAGCCACTACCCCGTGCTCTTCCGTGGACCGGGCGGGCGGGTGGCCCATGAGTGCATCCTTGATCTGCGGCCGCTCAAGCGCAGCGCCGGCCTGGAGGTGGATGATCTGGCCAAGCGCCTGATGGACTACGGATTCCATGCCCCCACGGTCAGCTGGCCGGTGGCGGGCACCGTGATGGTGGAGCCCACGGAAAGCGAATCGCTCGCGGAGATCGACCGTTTCTGCCAGGCCCTGATCGCGATCCGCGTTGAGGCCTCGGCGATCGAATCAGGCCAGGTGGATCCCCTCGACAACCCTCTCAAGCGCTCGCCCCACACCCTGGCGGCCATCACGGCCGATCACTGGGGCCGTCCCTACAGCCGGCAGCAGGCCGCCTTCCCCGCGGGCGAAGGGCAGCAGGCCTCGAAGTTCTGGCCGGCGGCGGCCCGCATCGACAACGCCTACGGCGACAGGAACCTGGTCTGCACCTGCCCATCGGTGGAGGAGCTGGCGGCGGCTCTGCCCCCGGAGGCCCCTCCTGAAGGGGTAGCCACGGCACCAGCCCTGGCTGGTCAAGGGCGTTAAGATCCGGCCAACTTCAGCAATCCAAAGGTTTTCTTCCGAAATCGAGGGTTGCTTCTTCTGATCGATCTGCAGGAAATGCGCCCGGAAGCTCCGGATGCGGCCCTTCCTTCGATCCGCCCATTTGCTTCGCCGACCCCCTCCATGAACGGCAACAACGACGACAGCTCTGGTCCCGCGGCCATTCGTCGCCTGGTGAAGGCTGATGCCCAGGCGGCCAGCCAAGCGGGGCCTCCGTCAAGGCAGGGGCCATCTCTTCCCGCGCTGACCACGCCGCTCTCCAAGTCCCACGACCGGGGGGAGATCTTCCGGGAAGAGGGCACCAATGTGCTGAGAGTTCCCTTCGGAGTGCTGCAGGCCAAGCGTCATCGCCGTGAGCGTCCGGAGCGTTGGGCCACCCTGGTGCTGCCCTTTCAGTCCGGCGGTGGCCCAACCCCCACACCACCTCAGGCAGCCTGAGGGTTGGGGGCTGGGGCCCTGGCTGGGGCCAGTGCCTCTTGACCCTCAGCGCAGCTCTGCTCAGGCTGCCCGGGTGAGGCGCCAGTCCACCAGGGCCTTCACATCTGCCAGGGAGCTGGCGGGCGTGCGGAAGGGCAGCACCGGCATCGGACTGCGCTCGGGGCGCACCAGCCAGGTGAGGTCCGACTGGGGCATCAGCACGAAGCCGCGATAACGCACGATCCAGCGCTTGGGCTCGAGGTCGGGAACCACGCGCAGGGCAGGGGCATAAGGGTCGTGGGTTGGCATGACCAGGCGCGCATCGGACGGTCGATGACCATTGCAGAGGCAGGCCTGCGCTGGCGCAGCATCACGCGCTGCCTTTCGAACAAACGGTCATGATTTGTCACTAACGACTGGAGGTGCCCTCAGAAGTGAGAGCCCGGCTCCTGCAGAAACGCCAGCTCCTCGGCGCTGGATGGGCGCCCGAGGGCTTCGTTGCGGTGGGGGAAGCGACCGAAGCGGGCGATCACATCCCGATGGCGCCTGGCGAACTCCGTGGTCGTGTCATCGGTGAAGCGCTCGAACGGCCCCAGGCTCTGGTCCTGGATGGAGAGGTCTTCGCTGTGCATCAGAGGCATCAGCCAGAACTGACGCCGTTCGCGCAGGGGTTCGGCTTCGACCCAGTCCTTGGCGAGGGCCCGCTGGCTCAGCTCCAGGGCTGCGGCATCCCCAGCGAAGGCCCCAGGCTGCCCGCGCCAGAGCTGCCTGGGCAGCTGATCGAGCAGCAGCACCAGCGCCAGGGCTGACCCAGGCTCCTCGGCCCAGGCCTGCAGCTCCCCGGCCAGGGCGCGCTCGCACAGGGCCCCGAAGCGCTCGCGCACCTCCTGATCGAAGACGGGATCCTTGCGGAACCACTGGGCCGGCTGGCATTCCTCGAACCAGAAATGCAGCAGATCGTCGGCGCTCGTTCCGCTCATGCCAGCTCGAACAACAGCAGATCGGTGCCGGCAGCCCTGGCGGTGAGCCGGTCGGATCCGCCTGCTTGGAAACCGAGGCCATCACCAGAGCTCAGGGGCTGGGACTGCCCGGAGCTGCTCAGCTCCACGGCGCCCTCGATCAGCTGCAGCCAGGCGTGACGGCCACTCACCACGGGTAGGTCGAGGCTGTCGCCTGCACCGGGCTTGGCTCGCCACAGCCGCACCGGCCGGTGGATCGCCATGGCCCCGTCCGCCTGCTGGGGGTCGAGCAGCAGGGTCCACTGGTCGTCCACGGTGAACGTCTTCTGCTCATAGGCCGGTTCGATGCCGCGGCTTGCGGGTTCGATCCAGATCTGCAGCAGCCGGCAGGGACGGTCGGTTTCGTTGATCTCGCTGTGAACCACTCCGGTGCCGGCGCTCATGCGCTGCACCTCCCCCACCCTCAGGGCAGCGCCGTGGCCCATCGAATCGCGGTGGGTGAGCTCCCCCTCCAGCATCACCGTGATGATCTCCATGTCCCTGTGGGGATGCATCCCGAAGCCACGCCCCGGCGCGATCGTGTCCTCGTTGATCACCAGCAGGGGGCCATAGCCCACCCAGGCAGGGTCGTAGTGGTGTCCGAAGCTGAAGGTGTGCCGGCTCTCGAGCCAGTCGAGACGGCCATGGAAGCGCTCAGCCGCCGGGCGAAGAACCGTTTGGGTGTTCATGGCTGCAGGGGAGGCAGGAATGCGAAGCCTGCCGTTGAAGTCGGGGTTCCATGGTCTAATCCTCTGCCCCCGGCGCAGCGGAGCTGGCAGTGGGGTTATCCGGCTCCTGGCTGGGAACGGCCCGGCCCGGTCTCTGCCGGTGGCAGCGATGGTGGATTCAACGGGTCACCGCAGCTGAGGCTCACAGTCCAAGGGCGGACCATGTCATCAGATACACACCTCGTAGCCGCTGTTACCGAAGACGAGCGGTTCCTATGGATTAATTATTTATAGACAAGCGCGCATTTTTTTGAAGCGCTTCTAAGCATATTGCGATTTATTCGCCCTCCCTGGTCTTAGCCAGCGCAGGCGGGTTGGGGTTTTGCGCCGACCAGCGTTCAGCGGGTGTCCTCCATTCAGTTTATTTAAGCCATCTGCCGTCAAGCTGCTTTGCCAGCTTAATCGGATCAGTTCAACCACAAACGTCAGCAAATCCATGGACTACGTATTACCAAACGAGCTCGTCGACGGCATGATTCTTGCTGGGGGCAAGAAATCCGGGGTGAGTATCAAAAACCTTCTGCTGCGAGGTTTTTATTCCGGATCTGTCCTTGGGTTGGCTTTGTGCCTTGCTCTGACCATCATGGTCCAGACCGGGATCCCCTGGATTGGCTCTCTCATCTTCCCGTTCGGATTCGCCAGCATCGTGCTGTTCGGCATGGAGTTGGTAACCGGCAACTTTGCCCTTCTTCCAATGGCGGTGTGGGCCGGTAAGACCACCTGGAGCAAAACCTTCCGCAACTGGATCTGGGTCTGGATCGGTAATTTCCTCGGTACTGGCCTGGTGGGCATCCTGTTTGCCATCAGCCTGACCAGTGGCGGCACTGCGGATCTGGCTTCAGGTACAGGTGACTGGGTCGCCGTCGCCAACAAGATCATTGGACTGAACAAGGCCAACGTGATCGTGAAGTATCAGAATCTTGGAGCCCTGGGCTTCTTTCTGGCTTTTCTGCGCGGAGTCATCGCCAATTGGCTGGTGTGTCTCGGCGTCACCATGGCCCTGGTCAGCAAGAGTGTGCCCGGAAAGATTCTTGCCTGCTGGCTGCCGATCACGGCCTTCCAGGCCCTTGGCATGGAGCACATCGTGGTCAATATGTTTCTGCACACAACCGGTCCAATGCTGGGCTCCGGCGTGAGCTTCGCCCAGGTGGCCTTCTGGAACTATCTTCCCGTGACGATCGGCAACATCGTTGGAGGGATGGTCTTCATCGGAATGCTCTTCTACAGCACGCACCGCTCGCCGATCAGCAATGTGCTGCCACCTCAGCATGATGAAAAACTGGAGAGGGAGCTGGCCGCCGAGCTTGGAGCTCGCTGATCACAGCTTCATCAAGGGATCTGGTCTCACCCCGTAGGCATCGATCATCAAAAAGGCCGGGCAGTGTGAAGCTGCCCGGCTAGTTTCATGAGAGCTTGTTCAAGCCGTTACCACTTCTTGTAGGGCAAGAACTTCCCAGACATCGTGATCTGGACGCGATCGCCGGATGGATTCTCCTCTTTGTCCACCTCAATCGTGAAGTCGATGGCGCTCATGATGCCATCTCCAAACTTCTCCTGGATCACATCCTTAAGAGGCATTCCATACACCTGCATGATCTCGTAAAAGCGATAGATCAGCGGGTCGGTCGGAATCACTGGATCCAGGGAGCCCTTCGTGGGGTAGTCCTGAATGGCCGCGGTCGTGGTGGCATCCAGGCCAAGAATCTCGGCCAGTTGAGCTGCTTCCTCTGGCGAGGCCGTAGCCTGCCCGTGGAAGAGGGACGCAATCCAGACTTCGTCGCGCCCCAGAGACTGCTCGAGCTGGGCGAAGGTGATGCCCTTGGCCTTTTTCGCCGCCATCAGAGTGGCAGATAATGAGGCTGACATTCGGAACACGGGATCGTTAGTACTCCTCCAGTGTTGGCGCTCATGCCCATTGGGTTGGGAGCAACAGCTACGAAGTCACGGCTGCGCCACCTGAATGATCCACGCTGAATGCGCCGATCTGTTCATTCCCTTCGGCGCTCCCCTGACCGGCCAGGGTTGTCGCTGTTGTGTGGGTTGGTTCAGTAATTGGCCCCGCTGCGCCGCTTGTGCACGGCGGTGGTGCCGGAGGCATCCAGCAGGGAACCGTGGCTCACTTCGGCGTAGATCAACCAGTGATCGCCGCATTCCATCCGCTGGCTCACCCGCGCCTCCAGCCAGGCCAGAGCTTCGGGCAGCACCGGTTGCCCCCCTGGGCTGTTCTCCAGCTCCAGGCCGGCGAAACGATCGGCGCCGGGTGGGAAAGGCTGCAGAAACTGCTTCATCGGGCCGCTTTCACGGCCTGCGGCCAGCACATTGAGGGCGAACCCATCGCCCACGTGCAGCAGCGCTTCGACGGCGCGGTCCCTGGCCACCGCCACGGTGAACCCGGGTGGGTTGAAACTGGCCTGGCTGACCCAGCTGGCCACCATGGCCCCCGACAGCGCGTCCTTCCCTTCACCCTTGCGGGCGGTCAGCACGCACAGGGAACCCACCACCCGCCCGAGGGCCAGCACGGCCGGGTTGCTGCGGCTTTCGCTCAGGCCACCGGCGGCCACCCGCTTCTGGCGTTTGTGGCGCTGCTGCAGCTCTCGGCCCAGGGCCGTGCCGGTTTCCTCGAGGCGTTTGAGGGTGGCACCGTCGGGGCTGAACTTCACCCGGATCGGCTCGAAGGCGAAGCGGAAGCCGCCGTCGCGCAGTTTGCTTTCCAGCAGGTCGATCGCCTCACCACTCCAGCCGAAGCTGCCGAACACGCCAACCGGCTTGTCGCGGTCGCCCTCCGCCAGCAGGGTGCCCAGGGCGGAGACGATCGGTGTGGGGGCATGGCCCCCGAGGGTGGGGGAGCCGATCATCAGCGCGTCGCAGCCGCGGATGGTCTGCAGGAGCTGCTCGGGGGGCGCGAATTCACAGTTCAGGCTCTCGACCCGCACTCCAGTGCGCGCCACCCCCTGGGCCAGGGCGTCGGCGATGGCGGCCGTGTTGCCGTAGGCGCTGGCATAGAGCAGGGCCACCGAGAGCTGGGCTTTCTCCTGGCTCTCCCCCCAGCGGCGGTAGTCGGCCAGCAGGCTGCGCCAGCTTTCGCTGATCGCCGGGCCATGGCCGGGCGCGATCGTGCGGATCGGCAGCTCATCGAGGCGGTCGACCACCGTTTCCACCTGGCGGGCCATCGGCGCCATCAGGCAGTCGTAGAAGTAGCGGCGATCTTCCTCGGTGCTGTCGCGGTTGGCTTCGGCCCAGACCTCGCTGCAGCGGTGGGCGGCGAAGAACTTGCCGCTCATCAGCAGGCCCGTGCGCTCCTCGAAGGCCACCAGGGCGCTGGGCCAGCGGGGGGTGGGGGTGGGGATCAGGCTGAGGCGGAACCCCTGCGCCAGCTCACGGCTGACCTCCTGCTTGACCACATCGATCGGGGGCAGGGGGGGCAGCGGCGGCTCCGGCTCCGCATCGGCGGGAGTGGGCTTTCGCTGGCTCCAGAGCTCCTCGAGCAGGCGTGCTCCGGCATTGGAGGCCACCAGCATCAGGGCCGGCCAGCGCGACGCCAGTTCCCGCAGCAGGGCCACCCGGTTGGGGTTGAGGTGGCCCACCACCACCTTCAGCGCCGCGTCCGCCGGCACCAGCTCGCCCAGCCGCTCCAGGAAAGGGCCGGAGAACGAGGCCCCCGGCGGATGGACCAGCACCGGCGGCACCATGGCACCTGAGCTGGTGGCGCCAGCCTCGAACAGAAAGGCGTTGGCGGTGGTGCCTCGCTCCAGGCCGTACTCGACTTCGAAGCGGAGGCGGTTGGGGCTGAGGCCCCGCAGGCAGACCAGGCCTGACTCGATCGGCAGCACGATCACACGCCGGTCTGCCGCCGCTGCAGCGGTGGCGGGCGCGGCGGGAGAGGAAGAGGCCATCAGTAGTGGTTGCCCACCTTGCGGTGGTGCACGGCGGTGGTGGCCTCACTGTCGGCCACCGTGCCTTCCTCCACCTCGGCATAGATGATCCAGTGGTCGGGACCCTCCATCCGCTGGGCCACCCGGCAGCCCAGGAAGGCAAGCGCATCCCCCAGCACGGGGCCGCCGCTGGAGACTCCATCGAGGGTGGCCACACCGGAGAATCGATCGGCCCCGGGGGGGAAGCGCTTGAGGAAGTGGCGCAGCAGCTCCTGGTGGTTGTCCTCACGCAGGATGTTGAGCACGAAGCGGTCGCCCACCTGCATCAGGGCTTCGATCGCCCGATCCTTGGCCACGGCGATCGAGAGCCCTGGCGGATCGAAGCTGGCCTGGCTCACCCAGCTGGCCACCATGGCGCTGCTGCGCTCCCCCTGGCGGGCGGTCACGATGTAGAGCCCGCCGCTGAGTCGACCGAGGGCCTTGTCGAGGTCGCCATCGAGCGACTTCATCGCCGCGATCGTGCGGGCGCGGGTGAGCAGCTGGCCCAGGTCGGTGCCGGCCTCCTCGCAGCGCTGGTAGTCGTTGCCGTCGGGCACCTGGCGGATGCGCAGCGGCTGGAACGCCTCCTTCTGGCCGAGGGTCCGAAGCTGGGCGGCCACGCTGTCGACCGGTTGGTCGTTGCCGCCGTAGGCGTCGTAGACCGCCACCCATTGCTTGGGCTTGAGGGCGGCCAGCAGGGTGCCGATCGCTTGCTGCAGTTCAGGATCGGGCTTGGCCGGCCAGGTGGGCACCACCACGGCGCTGGCCTCGCCCACCAGGGCCGCCAGTTCCTGGGGGTCTGTGGCACGCAGGTCGACGAGCTGAACCTGCGCTTCAGCCTTGCCGATCCCGCGGGCGATCGCCTGGCTGAGACGGTCGCAGAAGCCGTACTGGCTCACATAGCAGACTGCGGCATAGGTTTCGCCGGCACTGCGCTGGCTGCTCCACTCGCGGTAGTCCCCGGTCCAGAGGCCCAGATGGTCGCGCAGCAGGGGGCCATGGCCGGTGGCGATCATCCGGATCGGCGGCAGCGCGTCCATGCGCTTGAGCGCCTGCAGCACGCTGCGGGCATTGGGTCCCATCAGGCAGTCGTAATAGAAGCGGAAGTCGGGGGCGATCGCGCCGGGATCCACGTCGAAGATGTCGTCGCCGCAGTAATGCAGACCGAAGGCATCGCAGGTGTAGAGGATGCCGGTGCCGTGATCGAAGGAGAAGATCGTGTCGGGCCAGTGCAGGTTGGGGGCGCTCAGGAACTCGAAGCGGTGCTGCACGCCGCTGGATGGGTTGGTGCCCAGGTCGAGTTCCTCGCCGCTCTTCACGGCGCGGCTGCGGAAGGGCCGGTGCACCTGGTCGGCCAGGAACTGGATCGCCACCTTCGAGGCCACGATCTCGATCTCGGGGTTTCGCTCCAGCAGGTGGCCGATCAGGCCGCTGTGATCCGGCTCAGTGTGGGACACGATCAGATGATCGATCGCGAGCGGATCGATCTGCTCCTCGAGCAGGGGCAGCCAGGTGCCCGCGAACTTGAGGTGGCTGGTGTCGATCAGGGCGGTGCGCTCACCCCGCACCAGGAAGGCGTTGTAGGTGGTGCCGTTGCGCAGGCCGAACTCGATGTCGAAGCGGCTGCGGTCCCAGTCGAGCGAGCGGATCGTGGTGGTGTCAGGCCCGATCGCTTCGCACTGGAGCGAGAGGCGTTGAGGTGCAGCGGTGGCGACAGTCATCGACGACGTCTGCGTGGGCAGCAACTCTAGAAACGCCGTGGGGACTTTCTTGGCTCCACAGGCTCCCGGGGCCAGGCCAGGACGATTCGACAAAATGATGGCAGCCATCAGGGCGCGGCTGCGTCAGCAGGACGGTTCCACCACAGGGACGATCCAGCCGCATCGCTGACCATCAACGGAAGCAGGGGGTTTTCCCCGGCCAAGCCCGGTTGCCCGAACCCCACGGCCTGAGTCAGCTGTCCATGCACAGCCTGGAAGTCCGGCTGGATGGCTCGATTGATCACTGGCGCTGATTGCTGTGATCAAGGCTCCTGTGGTTCTTGGGACTGGCAATCAGCCAAACGTCGGCATTTCCATCTAAAACTGCTGGCCACCTCTTCTTCACTTGATGGATGTTTTGCCAGCGCTGCTGATGGAAATCGGCAGCCACCAGGTTGAAGTGGCTGAAACCCTGATCGGGGTCGGCCGGTTTCTCGTGATTTTCGTGGCGGCCCGCGCCATCGCCGAGCTGATGGTCCGCCTGCAGCTCCCCACCATTCTGGGCGAACTGGTCGCCGGGGTCTTGATCGGGGTCTCCGGTCTGCACCTGGTGGTGCCCCCCGAGACCCAGGCCCAGCTCAGTGGTGCGGTGCTCGGCCTGGTGGCGTCCCTGGCGGATGTGACCCCCGCCACCGTGGAATCGATCTACATCGAAACCTTCCCCAACCTCAAGGCTGTGTCCCAGATCGGCCTGTTCGCCCTGTTGTTCCTGACCGGCCTCGAGAGTGAACTCGGTGAACTGATGGCGGTGGGGGTCCAGGCCGGCTCCGTGGCGGTCACCGGCGTGGTGCTGCCCTTTGCCCTGGGAACCGCTGGCCTCTACTACTTCTTTCACGTGCCCTTCATTCCCGCCGTGTTCGCCGGGGCGGCCATGACCGCCACCTCGATCGGTATCACCGCCAGCGTCTTCGGCGAGCTCCAGTGGCTGAAGCGCAAGGAGGGGCAGATCGTGATCGGTGCTGCCGTTCTCGACGACATCCTCGGCATTGTGATCCTGGCGGTGGTGGTCTCCCTGGCAGGTGGCGGGGCCTTCAGCGTGGGTCCCATCCTCAAGCTCTGCACAGCGGCGGTGATCTTCGTGGCGGCGGCCCTGTTCCTCAGCCGTACCGCCGCCCCAGCCTTCGACTGGGTGGTGGACCGGCTCAAGGCCCCCGGCGACGTGGCGGTGGCCAGCTTCGTGGTGCTCACCCTCTGCTGCTTCGCTGCCCAGGCCATCGGCCTGGAAGCAGCGCTCGGCGCCTTCGCCGCCGGCCTCATCCTCAGCGCCTCGAAGCACACCCACGACATCGACACGGCCGTCAAGCCGCTGGTGGCCCTGTTCGCCACGGTGTTCTTCGTGCTGATCGGCACGGGCATGGACCTCTCGGTGCTCAACCCCTTCGATCCCGCCAACCGGGAAGGCCTGGTGGTGGCCCTCTTCCTGCTGGTGGTGGCCGTGGCCGGCAAGGTGGCGGCGGGCTGGACCTACAGCACCAAGGAACCCACCAATCGCCTCGTGGTGGGTCTGGGCATGATGCCCCGTGGTGAAGTGGGCCTGATCTTCCTGGGGCTCGGGACCCAGGCCGGCATTCTCACCCCATCCCTGGAGGCCGCGATCCTGCTGATGGTGATCGGCACCACCTTCCTGGCCCCGATTCTGCTGCGGCTGGTGATCGGTGGTCAGCAGGAGCCGGTGACCCAGCCCATCTGAGGCCCATGGCCACGGGTTCCGTTTATGCGGGCCGGAGGGTCTGTCTCACCACGCTCCACGGCAAGGAGCGGGTGCTCGCTCGTCCCTTTTTTCATGGCCTGGGGGCCGAGCTGGTGGTCTGCGGTTGCGATACCGACCAGCTCGGCACCTTCAGCGGTGAGATCGAGCGTGCGGCAGACCCGCTGAGCACCTGCGTGCGGAAGGCAGCTCTTGGCCTTGAGGCCTCCGGCCTGCGGCTGGGTCTGGCCAGTGAGGGCAGCTTCGGCCCCCACCCGGCTGTGCCCTTCCTGCCCGCGGGCCAGGAAGTGCTGGTGTTCCTGGATCAGGAACGCCAGCTCACCGTGGTGGAGCAGCTGCTCGACCTGCGCACCACCTTTTCAAGCCGAACGCTGGAGCCGGCGGACCTCACCACCGCCGGGCTCAGCAACTGGTTGCAGCGGGTGCAGTTCCCGAGCCATGCCTTGATGGCCCGCCCGGCACCGCCGGGCGGCGGCCCCTGCATCAAGGGGATCCGCACCGCCGCAGCTCTGGAGGATGCGATCAGGCGCTGCGCCGCCGGCTCAGCCGATGGCGCGGTGCAGCTGGAAACCGATATGCGGGCCCACTGCAATCCCACCCGCATGGCCAGCATCCGCCGGCTCGGCTTCCAGCTGGTGCGGCGGTTGCGGCAGCAGTGCCAGGCCTGCGGTTCTCCAGGCTGGGGGCGAACTGAGATCATCGCCGGGTTGCCCTGCCGTAGCTGTGGTAGGGCCACGCCGTTGGTTGCTCAGGAGCGCCTGGGGTGTTCATCCTGCGGCCATACCGAGATCATGCCCCGGCGGGATGGCCGGCGAGAGGCTGATCCGATGCACTGCCCCTGGTGCAATCCCTGAACGGAGTGTCTGTCGGGGCCGGGATCTCCAGGATCAGTGGTTCGGGCCGGTTGGTTGGAGTAACTCAGAACAAAACGGCTCACTCTGCTGTTGGTGCCACCACAGCACTTCGCGCTGATCACACTGCCTTATGCATCCAATCTGAGATGCTGTAGGCCTCAATGGACGCATTTCGGCAGTCAGGCCTTAGGCTTTGCGGACTCAATTCCAGGCCAAGCTCTCTCCCGTGATTTGAGGGCTAGGGACTTATTTACGGGCTTCCAGTGGCCCATCTCATCACGATTGACTTGATTTTCGATCGGTGGATCTCTTCCCCTCCTCTGTGATCCAGCTGGTCAGGCCATCTTCACCCTCTTGCTGAACTTGCCGTGCTGATGACTCCGTCTCTGGCCCGTTCTCCTCCGCCAGGAGAATCTGGGTTCCAGTTTTCCGCCTCATTCCTGGGCCAAGGGCAGCATTCTGTATGCCATTGGTTTTTCTCCTTCAAGCCCACCTAGAGGATCAAAGGTGTCCGACTTTTTCACGCTCTTTCTCAAGCAGGTTCAGTCTCCAACGCTTGGCTTCCTGATTGGTGGCATTATCGTCGCCGCCCTGGGAAGCCAACTGAAAATTCCAGATTCGATCTACAAGTTCATCACCTTCTTTCTGCTGCTGAAGGTTGGATTGAGTGGTGGCATCGCCATTCGCAAGTCCAACCTGTCTGAGCTGCTTCTGCCGGCCCTGGCGGCGGTGGTGCTAGGCATCCTCATCGTGCTGATCGCTCGGTTCACTCTGGCGAAACTATCTGGCATCCGATTCGTCGATGCTGTTGCCACGGGTGGTCTGTTCGGTGCCGTGAGTGGTTCCACCCTCGCGGCTGTTCTTCCCCAGTTGGATTCAGCAGGCATCGAGTACGAAGCCTGGAGTGCCGCCCTGTACCCCTTCATGGACATCCCTGCTCTGGTGACAGCAATTGTGGTGGCCAGCATCTATACAGGGCAACAGGCTGGCAGCTCATCTGACAAAGTTGAGATCTGGACGATTATCAAGGAGAGTCTGCAGAGTTCAGCGGTCACGGCGTTGCTGCTTGGCGTTGCTCTTGGTATTGCCACCAAGCCTGAGCCTGTGTATGAGAGCTTTTTCAACCCGCTGTTCCGGGGCTTCCTCTCGATTCTGATGATCATCATGGGGATGGAGGCCGCCCAGCGCATGAATGAACTGCGCAAGGTTGCCCAGTGGTTTGCCATCTATGGCTTTTTTGCACCGATCCTGCATGGCTTCCTTGCCTTCGGGATGGGCCTGGTGATTCACAAGATCACCGGCTTCAGCATCGGTGGTGCTGTGGTGCTGGCTGTGATCGCTGCCTCCAGCTCTGACATCTCGGGCCCGCCCACCCTTCGTGCAGCCATTCCCTCGGCGAATCCTTCTTCCTACATTGGTTCTTCCACCGCCATCGGAACTCCAGTGGCGATCGCCGTCTGCATCCCGCTCTTCATCGGGATTGCCCAATCCATGCTTGGCACGTGAGCTTGCTCGCCAAGTTGTTCATTCATCTTTCACTCAGAGGTCACAGCAATGAGCCAGCAAGTCTGGAAGCTCATCATCATCACAGAAGAGATTCTGCTCAAGAAAATCGCCAAGATCATCAAGGAGGCTGGCGCCAGCGGCTACACCGTTCTTGCGGCGGCAGGCCAAGGCAGCCGGAATGTCCGCTCCACGGGCGAGCCGAGTGTGTCCCACGCCTTTTCCAACATCAAATTTGAGGTGTTGACGTCGTCCCGTGAGTTGGCCGATCAGATCCAGGAGAAGGTGGTGGAGAAATACTTTGAAGATTACTCGTGTATTACCTACATCTCTACTGTGGAAGCACTTCGGGCGCACAAGTTCTGATCTTGCCCCGCCAGGCCTGATCTTATTCGATTCCCGGTTGTGTACCCATCCATGGCCGGGATTCTCGGTCCGCGTGAGCGAAGAAAAAGCCCCGGCGCTGGGGCCGGGGCTTGGGTCCTCTTGTCTCGATCAACGCCTTGGGCGTTGCTTTCGGCTCTCCGGTGTGATCAGCTCTCCACCTTCACCACCACAGTGCTGTGGGTCTGGGCTTTGGGGGCCGTCAAGGTGAGCAGGCCGTCGCGGTAGCGGGCTTCGATCCCCTCCCGCTGCAGGCCCATGGCAAACCGGAAGCTGCGGCTCCAGGTGCCATAGCGGAATTCGCTGTGGATGGGGCCGCCTTCCTTGGCGTCGTCACTGCCGCTGCTGGTCTGGGAGCGGCGCTCGGCGCTGATCAGCAGGGAGCGGTCTGTGGCTTTCACTTCGATCGAGTCTTTGTCGACGCCGGGCAGTTCGAGCACGACCTCGTAGGCCTGATCGGTTTCATGCACTTCGGCGGCTGGTACACGCTCGGCCTGGTTGACCTGTTGCTCCAGACGCTCGAGCAGATCAAAGGGGGAATGGCGCAGGGTCAGCATGGTGGTGTCCTTCACTAATGAGAGTTCCGGGTGGTTCCGGATCACCCGCTTAGCCAATGTGGATGATCCAAATGAGATCAAGGGATGAAGAAACCGTCCGGTTCGGTACGGTCTACCCCCAGAAGTCGGTCTCTACACCAGGGCTGGAGGGAGAACCGGCAAAGGTGCTTCCGGCAGCCACCACCAGTTGGAGAAGGCGGCCGCCTGGCCGCGGTCGCGCCCCTGGAGATCGCGCAGGGTCCAGAGGCGGGCGCCGTTGATCACGAAGCGGCGGCCATGGCTGTCGATGCGGATGCCGGTGTAGCCGCTGATCGCTTCCTGGGTCCGGGCGCTGGCCAGCAGGCGGGCACGGCCTGAGCGTTCGGCGGGCTCGGCTGTGAGCCGGGAGGGCATGCCCACCATCTCGGCCCAGGGGCGGCGCCAGAGCACCAGAGCGGCGCGGTTGGCGTAGATCAGCCGGGGGTCGTGGTCGGGGCGCTCAGCGTTGCCGTCGTGGGCGAGCACCACGGTGGAGGCGGCAAACAGCTCCTGAGCCCGCTGACGGGCAGGGCCTGGCGTGGGTTCTGGGCAGCCTGGGAAGGCCGCCGCGCTGGAGGTGGCGAGCAGGGGCCGGCCGAACGCCCGCTGGTGGGAGTGTTGCAGCCAGGTGACCCGCTCGATCACTGCCGGGCTGAGCCAGGGTGCTTCGCTTGGGGTTGACCCAGGCTCAGTCACCGGCATCGGAGTTGCCCCCACCCATGGCCTGGGCCAGGGCCAGCTGGCTGACCCGGCCGGCCTGGGCCTGAAGCAGGCTCAGGAAACGGTGGTTGGCCTCGGGGAACAGAGGTTCGGTGGCCAGGGGCAGCTCGCCGGCTTCATCGAGCCCGGTCTCTCCCTCCATGGCCGGGGTGATCACCACCAGATCCGGATCGAGCGCTGAGGTGTACGACCACCAGCGGCTCGGGTCGCTCACGGCGGGGTGGACAGGGTGCGGCACGTGTGCGGCGGCCCGGCGCTGGCCGCTGGCGGCTGCAGCCAGCTGCTTGCGTCGGCGTTTGGCCAGGTCGGCCAGCAGCTGATCGCGGGAGCGTCCGCGCAGCTGGAAGAGCACGAAGGGGTCTTCGCTGAAGCGATCACCCATCAGGTAGTAGACGGCGCTGACGTGCTTGCAGGGGTTGGCTTTGTCGGGGCAGCTGCACTCGCTGCGCACTTCCTGCAGCTTGAAGGGAAACAGGCGGCGGCCGCTGGCGGCGAAGGCACGCTCGATGTCCTGGGGCATCTGGCCGGCCAGCAGCTGCGCCGACCAGCGGGCCTTCTGGCCGAGGGCCTCGAGCACGTAGCCCCAGTCGTCGTCGCTGAGCACATCCAGCCAGAGCTTCACCTTGTAGGGCTCGGCCTCGGTGCCCTGCACGCGGGCATGCACCCGCCGCCCCTCGAAGCGGATCGAGAGCACGTTGCCCTCGCGCACGTACGACCAGGCGCGCTCAAGGCGTTTCTTGTAGCGGTAGGAGTTGATCAGCTCCATCCACTGCTCCACCCACCAGGGCTGTTGCCCCAGGCCCTGCTGGCCCAGCTGGGTGGTGATCGGGCTGCCGCCGAAGGCAAGGCCGGTGCCGGAGATGGTCATGGAGAAAGTATGCCGAGTCGGGGGATCCCAGGCGCCGCACGTCTGTCCCCGCCAGGCTGAAGTGGTGCTGCTGACTGAGCATGGCCCGTACTGCCGAGCGCCTGGCCGTCAACGTGTCCGGTGCGTTCTACGTGGATTCCAGCTGCATCGACTGTGGCACCTGCTGGCAGTTCGACCCGGAGCATTTCGCCCCCACCGGTCGCACGTCGCATGTGTGGGCCCAGCCGGCCGGGAAGACGGAGACCCGCGCAGCGTTGCTGGCGCTGCAGGCCTGTCCGGTGGCGGCGATCGGCACCACCCGGGAGCTGCTGGCCCAGACGCCCGCCGATGGCTTCCCGGCCTTGGTGGCGAGCTTGCCGCGGGGGGAGGTGCACTACTGCGGCTGGGCGTCGCGCAAGAGCTTTGGGGCCAGCAGCTGGCTGATCACGCGACGGCGTCCCGATGGCAGCCCCGACAACGTGCTGATCGATTCCCCGCGCTGGAGCGCTCCCCTGGCCCGCCGGATCGAGGCTCTGGGCGGTGTGGGCCGGATCCTGCTCAGCCACCGCGACGATGTGGCCGACCACCAGGCCTGGGCCCAGCGTTTCGACGCCGAGCGCTGGATCCACAGCGCTGATGCCGATGCGGCACCGCAGGCGGAGCACCGCTTCGAGGGCACGGAGCGGCTGCGGCTCGATGACGACCTGCTGGTGATTCCGGTGCCGGGACACACGGCCGGCTCCGTGGCGGTGCTGTTCGCCGATCAGGTGCTGTTCAGCGCCGACCATCTCTGGTGGGGCGTGGATCCGCCTGGGGTGGTGGCCTCCCGGCGGGTCTGCTGGTGGAACTGGGAGGAGCAGCTGCGATCCGTGGAGCGGCTCCTGGATCTGGACGTGCGCTGGCTGCTCCCCGGCCATGGCCGCTGGCATGCGTTCGCCCTTGGCGAGTGGCGCCGGGAGCTGGAGGCCACGCTGGCGCGGGAGGGACAGGGCGGGGAACTCTGAAGGTGGATGTGCGTTGAACGCATGGCTCAGGCTTCAGGCCCACGGCTGATGGATCGTTTCCGGGAGGAGATGCAGGTGAGGCATTACGCCCGGCGCACGATCACCAGCTATGCCCAGTGGGTGAAACGCTTCCTGCGCTTTCACGGCATGCGGCATCCGAGGGAGATGGGCGAAGAGGAGATCAATGCCTTCCTGTCTCATCTGGCTACGGAGGGGCAGGTGAGTGCTTCCACGCAGAACCAGGCGCTGTCGGCCTTGTTGTTTCTCTACCGGACGGTGCTGAGCGGAGATGTGGGGAACCTGGAGGGAGTGGTTCGCGCCCGGCAGCGCAAGCGGTTGCCGGTGGTGCTCACAGTGGCTGAGGTGAAGGCGGTGCTGAGTCAGCTCGACGGTGTCGAGCAGCTCGTGGCGCAGCTGTTGTACGGCAGCGGTCTGCGGCTGATGGAAGCCCTGCGGTTACGCGTCAAGGATGTGGACTGCCAAGCCCGGCAGCTGACCGTTCGCAGCGGCAAGGGTGACAAGGACCGGGTCACCATGCTTCCAACCAGTGTGGTGGAGCCCGTGCAGGCCCATCTGCTGGCCGTCCGGGAGATCCATCGGGCTGATCTGGCGGCCGGGTGGGGCCGTGTGATGTTGCCCCTGGCACTGGGACGCAAGTATCCGACCGCAGCTTCGGAGTGGGCCTGGCAATGGGAGTTTCCGCAGGCTCACCGCTGGCATGATCGGAACAATCGAACCGAAGGTAGGCACCACATCGACCCATCCCTGATCCAGAAGGCCGTGAAGCGAGCAGTGCTGAGCGCAGGAGTCAGCAAGCAGGCCAGTTGTCACACCTTTCGGCATTCGTTTGCCACTCACCTACTGGAGCGTGGCCATGACATTCGAACCATTCAGGAGTTGCTTGGACACAGTGACGTGAAGACGACGATGATCTATACGCATGTGCTGAATCGCGGCCCCTGTGGGGTGATGAGCCCAGCAGACCTTTTGTAGCGAAACAAACATTTGGTTCTCGGACCTGCCGAAGTTCTCTTGAGCGATAGGGCAATGAGAGAAAGGGCCTTATGCTGGAAGGGATTTCAGCCATTGGCTTGGAACGCTTAGGGTTCTTATGCGGCCAAGGGGACTGAGCAGAGGGCGGATACCGGACCCGCCGAAATACTGTTGATTTGTCCGCGTTTTTACGGTTGTGTGAGTTGCGTAGACTATTTGCGCGGCAAACCAACTATCGCTAGAGCCGACACCGCCTGCTAGCCGAACGACGTTCGGTAGAACGGCGGTGCGGCTCAGCTCCAAGTTCTGCAAATGAATGACCAACTCGAATCGCCCGTAGCAGTGTGGGCATTTTGGGCGTGGATCGAGAGCCATTCGCATTAAGGTGAGAGCCTCCCATCCATCCCTCCACTCTTGCGGTTCGTCACCTTTCAGAATTGGCGTTTCCTTGGTGAGCGGCCCTTTACAGTGGGGACACTCCGCGACCGACTGACCTGCATGAAGATGCAGAACAAGTCGGTCGAGGTCAACGGGCGGGGCGGTGTGTGTCGGAGTTTCCATGTGGTTAGTTTCCTTTCTGGTGAGGCGTCGGGGCGTTGTCCGCCCGTGCCTCACCTATTGCGTTCGGCTTACTTTCGCACAGCCGCGACCACGAAAGCGCTGCCGACTGTGAGGCACTGCTCGGAGTCGAGCGCACCGAGCAACCCGACCAGTTCACGATGCACGCAATCCCAATCGCCCCGAGAAACAGAAGCAGCCAGAATCCCTTGCTCCACAGGATGAATTTCCAGCGCGGCGTCCTGTGCTCCGTGTATCCCCAAGCGCACCCGATGATTTCTGTTTGTTCTTCGCATAGCCAATCCCGAAGCCGAACAAGCGGATTCTGTGAACCGCCTTCAACGCCGGACTTAATTTGTGAGGTTTTCATAGGCGGTCACAGATCCTTGACGTTAGTTTGACCTTGCAAAGCCCTTGATGCAGGTTCTCTTGGTGGGGTGCCTGGGTTTCAGGTTACAGTGGGTTTAGGAGGTGTGTCATGTCAGTACTTATTGACGAGAAGCTAGAGGAGATCGCCGCAGCTTGCAAGCGATATGGGATTGAGCGTCTGTTTGTCTTTGGCTCAGCTTTGAGAGAGGACTTTAGGCCTGGAGAAAGCGATATTGACCTTCTTGTTGAGTTTGGCCCACTGGAAATCACAAAGCGCTTCCATGTTTACCTTGACGCTCGCGAGGCGTTCAGGAATATCTTTCAGTCTGACGTTGACTTGGTGATGCAGGGAGCGGTGAAAAATAAAGTTATTGCAGGCGAGATCGATCGTACAAAGCAGTTAGTTTATGGCGCGTGATCTATCCGCCTATTTGCAGGATGTCCTTGATGCCTGCAATTCGATTCAAGACGTCATGAGCGGCGTCTCGTTGGAGGACTACCGAAGCACGCGTGCCGTGAGATCTGCTGTCGAGCGAGAGTTCATCATTATTGGTGAGGCCCTTAGAAGGGTCAGAAGCCTTGATGAGACGCTGTTTAGCTCCATATCCAATTCTCGTGCGATCGTTGATTTTCGGTATCCATTCAGGGGTCGGGATGGCTCGCCAGGAACTCCGCTCCTGCTGATCTCTTGACGGCACGGTAATTCCCGCTTGTATCTCAGGCAGAGACTCCATGAGATGCCCACCCCTCCGGCCGGAATATCAGAAACGGAT
>NZ_JAHLZB010000053.1:0-14306 GCF_025128255.1 Synechococcus sp. CS-205 | reverse complement strand
GGCCAGCACTCTGAAAGACGTACATTGTCGAGCCAGGGAGTTCTTCTAAGCCAGAAATGGCTGATTGCACCCAATCCTAACCCGAGATTATCGCTGGAATCAACTGCCCTGCAATAGTTCTAGGTTTCTCAGCAAGCCCTCCTTAGAAGTGGGCCTGATTTCGGCTCACTGCGATGACATTATCTTTCAAGTTCATGGGTTCATCCACCGCCAAGCCCTTGTGCCGGCCACGGCCTTGGAGGCCCCGGATCGCGCCCTGACGGTCACGCGGCCGGCAGAGACAAGAGCCCTTTGCCAATGGAGGTTTAGGCTTCTGAGTATCCGAAAGCCGCTGAATGCCGGATCGACCTTGGCTGACGGACATTCTGATCGTCCCAGCGTCCAGACCGGAAATCATTCGATCCACTTCCCTCCATAACCCTTCTCCATGGCCATGACTGAAGCTGCCTCTCTGACGGTCGGCGAGCTTGAGGCGAACTATCACCTCTACTGCAAAGCCATGAAAATGTTGATCAAGGAGGAAAGAACCTCCCAGGAGATCCAGCGAACTGTGTGCTGGAGCCGCCTGGAAACATTGCACAATTGCCTTCCGGGTATGTACAAGGCGCCCGACTATCTCTTTACCCTGCTGCGGCGAGAACACCTCCAGAATAAGAATTCGAAATAACTTCCTCCTGCTGAGCACTTGTCAGGCCGTCAGCCCTGCTGCAGGCTGATGTCCCCTGACCTCAGGCCATCCTGATGCACCTCGGAGCGCCCAACAGAATGCCCACGCAAGCCTCAATGCGGCGATCCGCACGGCCCAGGCGATGGGCAGGGATTGTTCTGCCGGCGTTGCTGGGTCTGCTGGTCTTCAGCCCCAGCCGGGTGTCGGGGCAGTCGGCTGTCCCCCAACCGGCGGCGGACCAACCGGCCGCCGAGCCCCCAACGGGCAAGGAGAAGGAACTGCTGGAGAAGATCCGCAAGCTCAAGGCTCCCCGCTGGCGCAGCTTCGGCTCCTGCCAGTACGACTGGACTTCCTGGCGACTGAGCGAGAAAGGGGTTCGAACCACCAGTTTCCAGTGCGGTGAACCTCCGATCATGGGCAATGTGGCGGTCTACTGCCCCAGTTTGAGGATCAGCCGCCGTGTCGCCGATGCCGACTGGCAGTCCTGGCGACTGCCCTTGAGCGTGGCTGAGTCGGCGGCCACGGGCGGTGAAGACCAGATGGTGGCCAATCTCTGTGCCAATGCCAGGCCTCAGCCCAACGCGGCCAGCAAGGCACCCGTCCAGCCGGGAGCGGCCAGCACGAGCAAGCCGAAGGTCACCACCCCCACTCTCCAACCCAAAACGCCAGCTCCGGCTCCAGCCAAACCTCCCGCAGAACCTGCTGCCAAACCCCCCGCCAAACAGGCCCCTTGAGCCCGGCAGTTCAGAGCACTCCGGTGTAGCCGCTGGGAAGCAGGTTCCAACCCGCCCCGTAGACGTGCAGACGATTGCTGGGGCGGCCGCCTGAGGCGAAGGGCAGACCGGCATGGGCCCAGGCCAGGGCGCTGCCTGCCAGGTTGCGGACCCGGAAGCCTTGCTCCTGCAGCTGGCGCGCGACAAGACCGCTGCGCAGCCCGATCGTGCAGTAAGGCACCACGAGCGCTCCCCGGTAGCGCTCCCTGGTGCGCTCGAATTCCTGCAGGGAGATGGCCCCCGGCAGCATCGACACCCGTTGCTCCCGCGGCTCGCGTACGTCCACGAGCACAGCGCTTTGGCCCCTGGGGCGGCCCAGCCACTGGCTGACGCTGATCTCAGGCACCTCGGCGAGATGGCGCCTTTTCAGAGCGTCATAGCGACGGGAGAGTTCAACGGCCAGACGTTGGTCGGCGGAGCTCATAGCCCCGGGAGCCTGACTGCCGGTAGGGGTGATCAGCGCCAGGGCCGCCAGGGCTCCCAGCACAACGGCCAGGCGGCCCGATGGCCGCTGCGGCGATGGGGGCAGGGGGACTTGAACCCCCACAACGTCGCCGTCTGCGGATTTTAAGTCCGCTGCGTCTACCAATTCCGCCATGCCCCCGACCCAGGGATCCTAGATTTGCGTCACCTTGCTTCCGTGGACATGCTGCTGCCTGGGTTGCTGAGCTCCATGTCCACGCCCCTGGGGTCGATCTCTTCTGAAACCCTTCTGGTGCTGGGCGCCTACCTGGCGATCGGGGGTGCCTACCTGGTGGTGGTTCCCCTGGCCCTCTACGCCTGGATGCACAAGCGCTGGACCGTGATGGGCAAGATCGAGCGCACGGGCATCTACGGGCTCGTGTTTCTGTTCTTTCCCGGTCTGATCCTGTTTGCCCCCTTCCTCAATCTGCGAATGGCGGGTCAGGGGGAATGAACCGGGGTCAGGCACTGCTGATCGGGCTGGGAGTCTTTCTCGCCGGCGGAGTGGGGTATGCGGGCTTCAAGGCGGCGGGGTTCGAGGGGTTCTCAGCCGGCATCGCCGCCGAGGCCCTGCTGATCCTCGTGGTGATGGGCTGGACCGGCACCTACCTGCTGCGGGTGGTGACCGGAAAAATGAGTTTCATGGAACAGCGTCGCCGCTACCGCGCCGCCTTCGATGCCCTCACCACCGAGGAACTGCAGAAGGAATTCGATGCCCTCAGCCCTGGGGAGCAGGAGAAGCTGCTGCGGGAGATCGGCCAGTGGAAGGACGACGCCGCTGCCTGACCCCATAGGCTCGGAGCATGCCCGCCTCAGCCCCCTCGGCCACGATGAGCGCCGCTCCCGGAACCCTCGCCAGCACCCCGATCCAGCGGCGTTTCGCTGGCCTGCGGGAGCGCGGCCGCTGCGCCCTGATGCCCTTCCTGATGGCGGGGGATCCCGATCTGGCCACCACCCGCGCCACTCTGCTGGCTCTGGAGGCCGAGGGAAGCGATCTGATCGAACTCGGCATTCCCTACAGCGATCCCCTGGCGGATGGGCCCGTGATCCAGGCCGCCGCCAGCCGGTCCCTCGCCGCCGGCACCACCCCAACCGCCGTTCTGGAGATGCTTGCCGGCCTCCGGGGAGAGCTGACGTTGCCGGTGGTGCTCTTCACCTACACCAACCCGCTGCTCAACCGTGGGCTCGAAACCTTCTGCCGTGAGGCCGCCGCCGCCGGCGCCGCTGGCCTGGTGGTGCCCGATCTTCCCCTGGAGGAGGCGGAGCGCCTCTCGCCCATCGCCGCCAGCCACGGCCTCGATCTGGTGCTGCTGGTGGCCCCCACCACCCCCGCCGAGCGGATGGCGCGCATCGCTGAGGCCAGCCGTGGCTTCACCTATCTGGTGAGCGTCACCGGGGTCACCGGCGTCCGCACCAGCCTGGAATCCCGGGTGGGCGATCTGGTGCAGCAGCTCAAGGGCCTGGGGCCGAGGCCGGTGGCGGTGGGTTTCGGGATCTCCGGGCCCGATCAGGCCCGCCAGGTGCGCGACTGGGGGGCCGATGGAGCGATCGTGGGCAGCGCCCTCGTCAAGGTGATGGCGGTGGCTCACCGGGAAGGAATGGATCCAGCCCAGGCGGCCGCTGGATTCATCGCCGGGCTGCGCCGGGCCCTCGACGCCTGAGGCCGACCATGGCCCCTGAGGACTCCCGCGTCGCCCTGCCCTTCTCGGAGGCCTGCGAACGCAACAAGGAACCGATCCTGATGGCCCTGCGTCAGTGGCTGGAGGAAGACGGCCGGGTGCTTGAGGTGGGCTCCGGCACTGGCCAGCACGCCGTGCACATGAGTCGCCATCTGCGGGTGGTGTGGCAGCCCAGCGACCGGGCCATCAACCTGGGAGATCTGCATCGCCGCTGCCAGCTCGAGGGCCAGGCCAAAGGCAGCCTGGGCTGGCTGCTTCCGCCTGTCGAGCTCGATGTGCTCCAGCCACTCTGGCCTGAAGGACCCTTCGACGCGGTGTTCAGCGCCAACACGGCCCACATCATGCCCTGGAGCGCTGTGCCGAGGTTGCTGGAGGGCAGCGCCCAGGTGCTGAAGGGCGCAGGCCTGCTGCTGCTCTACGGTCCATTCCACGACGGCGGCCGTCACACCAGTCCCAGCAACGCCGCTTTCGATCAGCACCTGCGCAGCCTTGATCCCGCCATGGGGGTGCGTGATGTCCTGGAGATCACCGACCTGGCCGCCAGCTGCGGGCTGCAGGCCATCGACGACCTGCCCATGCCCGCCAACAACCGGCTGCTGGTGTTCCGCCGGGAGCCTGCCGCGGGGGGTGAGCCCCAGCCATGACCGCCGCCGCTGCGGTGCAGGTGGCCTTGCTGGGACTGCCCAACACCGGCAAGTCGACGCTTTACAACAGGCTCACCGGCGGCCACGCCCGTGTGGCGAACTGGCCTGGACTCACGGTGGAGCTGCTTCGCGGTTCCCTGCCCCCCGACGCGTCCGGCAGGCCCTATGAGCTGATCGACCTGCCCGGCATCCACGACCTTCACGGCAGCAGTGAGGATGAAGCGATCGTGCGCCGCTTTCTCAGCGTGACCCGTCCGGATCTGGCCGTGGTCGTGCTCAATGCCAGCCGCAGCGACACCCAGCTGAGGCTGGCTCTGGAGCTGGAAGCCACCGGGCTGCCCATGATCCTGGCGCTGAACATGGGCGATGAAGCCAAGCGCTTCGGGGTGCGGATCGACCACCAGCGGCTGGCGGAGGCCCTGGGGCTGCCGGTGCTGGTGCTCAGCGCCCGCCAGGGCCAGGGCCTCGATGCACTGCTGGAGCACATCCACGGCTTCGCGGAGCTGCACCCAGCTCCGACCCGCCTGCTGCCTGACAAGGAGCTGGAGGAGCGCCAGGCCCGGCTGGTGGCTGGCTGCATCCAGGGGCACGACAAACTCCACGCGGATCCCCTACGGGACCGCCTCGATCGGGTCTTGCTGCATCCGCTGCTAGGGCTGCTCAGCTTTTTCGTGGTGATGCTGGTGGTGTTCCAGCTGATCTATGCCGTGGGCGGACCGATCCAGGTCTGGCTGGGGGCCCTGTTCGATGGACTGCAGGCCCGACTGCTCCAACCGGCCCTGCAGAGCCTGGACCTGCCTGAGTTCCTCAGCCGGCTGATCAGCGATGGGCTGTGGATGGGCGCCACCACGGTGATCAGCTTCATGCCGATCATTTTTCTTTTTTACCTGATGATCGCCCTGATCGAAGATTCGGGCTATCTGGCGCGCTCGGCTTTTCTGATGGATGGGGTGATGCACTGGCTGGGCCTCGACGGCCGCAGCTTCGTGCTGCAGATCATGGGCTTCGGCTGCAACGTGCCCGCGATCATGGGCACCCGGGTGATTCGCGAGAGGCCCCAGCGCTGGCTGGCGATGCTAATGATCCCCTTTTCACTCTGCCAGGCCAGGCTGGCGGTGTTCGTGTTCATGGCCGGCGCCTTCTTCCCAAGGCCCTGGTGGGCGGCCGGGCTGGTGATCTTCGGGTTCTACGTGGTCAGCTTCGCGGCCGCGGTTCTCACCGCCCTGCTGTTCAAACGGGTGTTTCCCAGCCAGGGCGGATTCGTGCTGGAGTTGCCTCCCTACCGGTTTCCCAGCCTCGGCACGGTGTTCAGCCGCGGCTGGCGGGAAATGGTGACGTTCTTCTTCACCACCCGCCGCTTCATCATCCTCGGGGTGATCAGCATCTGGCTGCTCAACAACCTTCCCCCTGGTGTGGACAACCTTTCCGGCCAGTCGCTGGCCGGCCAGATCGGGCGGTTGGTGCAACCATTCCTGGGGCCGATCGGCATGAACCCCGAGCTGACGATTTCGCTGATCTTCGGCTTCATCGCCAAGGAAATCCTGCTGGGGGCCATGGCCGTGATCTACGCCACCCGCGAGAGTGAACTGGCCATGGCCGTCGTGGGGGCCATCCGTCCGCTTCAGGCCCTCAGCTTCATGATGTTCACGCTGCTCTATACCCCCTGCCTCTCCACGGTCGCTGTGCAGCTGAGGGAAAGCCGAAGTGGCCGATTTGTGGCGCTCTCGCTGGTGTGGTCGTTCAGCCTGGCCTGGCTGATGGCGTTTCTCCTCTACCAGGGGGGTCTGGTGCTCGGTCTGGGCTGAGCAGCACGGCTTCCATCTGGGCGGCATCCTGACGGCGCAGCATGAAATCGAGCAGCCCCATGCGCAGGTGCAGAAGGCCTCCTGGCCGGCCCCGGCGCATCAGCACCAGGCGGCAGCCACGCTTGACGCCCATGGCCCGCAGACGAGCCTCCAGGCTGGAGCTGGCAGGGAGGTTGAGCAGCTCCAGCGGCTGATCGAGTGGCGCGTCGGCCAGGTTCATCTCCTGATTCAGGCCCTTCTGAACTTGTACAGCCCCGCCATCAAAGACCTGTGTGCACCAGAAGCTCACCCAGGGTGGCCGTGAGAGCACCGAGCAGGAGCAGGCGGGTGGTGCCCCCCAGCAGGCGGGAGCAGATCAGGAAGCGAATCGGTATCAAAACAATGTCTCCTGTGGTTCAACATCCAATGGGTGTGCGGCGTCAGCCGCCGGGACGCTCGAGGCTCGTGAGCTGGTTGAGCGGCAGGGCAAAGGGCGGTGAGCCATGGCGCGAGAGGGGCCAGCGACGCACCCAGCAGGTGCTGGCGTCAGGGTCGATGTTGAGCACCTGGTAGGTGTGGTCGGGGTTGCTGGCGACCCGGACCATCTGTCCTTGGTGAAGGTTCATGGCAAGCAGGGGTGGTCTTGGATGGTTCAGGCCTGGGCGTGCGGGAGTTTCGGGCGTCTGGATTGCACTGTGGCGGCAGCCGTGGGCCTGCCTGGAACCTCAGAAAACGTAACGGTATATTTCAGTAGCTTGACAGTCAGTCACCATTTAGTTGGCATTGTTTTTGGATGCACACCAGGTCGCGGTTGGGCCTCACATGGATGGTGAAAGGCCACCACCCTTAACCTTCCGACCAGAACCACTGCCCAGAGGCATCCGATGGCCAAGTTCGTCCTCTGGGGCAGCTACAGCGCCGACGTGCTGGAGCGTCGCGGGGCCTACCGGGAGGAGCACCTGGCCGGGCTGCGCCGGCAGAAGGAGGAGGGGACGCTGCTCACCCTGGGGCCCACCGCCTGCACCACCAGGGTGTTTGGCCTCTATGAAGCCGAGAGCCAGGAGCAGGTGGAGGCCCTGGTGAGGGGTGATGTCTACTGGCGCCAGGGGATCTGGACCAGCGTGGAGGTCTACCCCTGGATTCAGGCTTTCTGAGGTCCTCTTTGGCCTTTCGAGTCCCATGTGCTGGGCTCTGAACTCAGGTGGCAGGTTCTGCCGACGCCACCCAGTTCTGCTGGGCCTGCTGCCACACCCAGTCCGCCACCGCCTCAGGCCCGCCCTGCCCCAGAGCCTCTCCGTAGCCGGACATCTGTCCAAGTCCGCCGGCCGCGATGGCGGCGATGGCCTCGGGGCCTGTGATGCCGTTGCGCTCCAGGGCTCTGAGCCTGAGGGTCTTGCTGCGGCGAAGAATGTTTCCGCCGTTGACGTGGCATCCGGCGCAATGGTTCGCGAACAGGCTCTCCCCCGAAGGACCGCCTGCGGTCGCCAGGGATTCACCCCACACGGGCCGCGGCCACCAGATCAGCAGCACCAGGGCCAGCAGCGCCAGGAACCCCAGCAGCCGGCTCCAGGCCTTGGGGGACCAAGCTGAGGTGGGAATCGCGGACATCCGGGCTCGGTCCGTTTCGGGAGGCTCAGTCTGGCGGTTGTTCGGCTGCAAGGGCACGCACGTAGCGGCGGTAGAGATCCTGGGGAGATCGGTAGCGCTGGGGCAGGGAACTGTGCAGCGCGTTCAGGTTGTGCCAGCAGAGGGTGCGCTCGATGCTCTCCAGAGTGCGTCCATCGGCCACGAGGCGGCGCAGGGCCTGGCAGTAGGCCGAGAAGCCAGCCTCCAGTTCACCGATGCTGAGCGGTCGTGAGTCGGCCATGGCGATCCCTGGCGCGCCCCGTGGGGGCACGTGCAGGCACTGAACCTGATTCCACGGTATGCAGCGCTCGCCTGGGGGCCTGGGCTCTGCCCATGGCCCGCCAGAAAGTTGTCTCAAAACGTTGGGCTGCCCCGATACCCTCCCAGCATCCAGCCCGGGGCGAGCCGATGCACAGCCTGCGACCCCTCACCCCTCATGACCTCGAGCCGGTGCGCGAGGTCTATCGCGACGCCGTGCTCAGCCAGGCGCCGCTGCTCTACACGCCCGAGCAGGTGAAGGCCTGGGCGGATGTGGTGCTCGAAAGCTCCCCGTTCGAGACCATCCTGGAGCGGGGGGTTGGCCTGGCCAGCTGCTCCGGCGCCGGTGCCGTGATCGAGGCCTTCGCCGTGCTGGAGCCCGCCGATCGCATCTCGCTGCTCTACTGCCGCGGACGGGCCAGTCGCCAGGGCCGGGCCACCGCGCTGCTGCGGGCCCTGGAATCACTGGCGCGGGGGTTTGGCAGCCGACAATTACGCACAGAAGCCAGCTTCCTCTCCCGTCCTCTGTTCGAGCGGGAGGGCTGGTCGGTGGACTGGACCGAGGAGCTCACGATCGGGTCAGTGCCCTTCCGCCGTTTCCGTATGGTCAAGGACCTGCCCCCCGACTGACCGCGCAGCCATGGCCGAGGAGCAGCTGCAGGTCTTTCTGGAGAAAGTGCTCCAGCTCAATGCCTTCATCGCCCTCAGCGAGGCCCGGCCTGCATTGCGCCAGGCCCTGAGGGCGTGCTCCAGCCACCACGAGGTGGTGACCCTGGCCCGGGCGCAGGGCTATGAAATCGGCAGGCGCTGGGGTGAACCTGCCGCCGGCTCCGAGCGCAGGGATGGGTTGGGAAACCTGCTCGAGAGCCCTTGCCCCCCGTCGGGCGAGGAGCGGGTGGATGTTCTGCTGGACGACTCAGGCCTGCGCCTGGAGCGCATTCACTCCTGCATCCACAGCACCAGAGCCGGCCAGTGGTACGACCAGCTGGAATCCGAATGGATCCTGCTGCTTCGTGGCAGTGCCAGGTTGCAGTTCGAGGATGAGGATGAAGCCCGTGATTTGGTGGCCGGAGACAGCCTCCTGATCGCCCCCCGGCGCCGCCACAGGGTGGTGGCTACAGATCCGGCTCCCGGAACACTTTGGTTCGCCCTCTTCTGGACACCTTCCCCATCAGGGTGGAAGAGCGCACCAGCCAGTAGCCCGCCGACAGGCTCACCACCGTGACCCCCAGTCCGACCAGCAGGAGAGGTTTGTCCTCCGCCCCCGGCTGAAGCACGATCACCTTCCGCGCCACGGCAGTGAGGGCCGTGAGCAGCACCAGCTCGATCTGCACCACATGGTGTCTCAGGTAGGCCGTGACGTTCTGAAGCACCTCAAGGGCGATCAGCACGGTGAGCACATCCCCGAGGATCCCCATGAGATCGTTCCCGAGCCAGCCGGTGCTGGGGTTGAAAAATTCCTGCCAGACCCGAAGGAACAGCTGGGCCGAGGCGGCGATCAGCACCACGCAGAGCAGAGCCGAGAGCGCCTTGGCCAGTTGACGCTCGAAGCGATCGACGAGGGCCAGGAACGTCTCGTCGTCGAAAAGGCCGGACAACCTGCTCATCAGTTGTTGAACGGCTCGAATCTGGGTCGTGCAGGGGTATCACCCGGAGGGTTCTTGAGCTTGGTGTCGCAGGTGACCGCCCCATCGGTGGGATCGGTGACGCAGTCGGTGGGCTCCACCTGGGTGGGAACACCCACGTTGCTGCCCGGCCCGAGGTTGTAGCGGAGGCTCTGGGCCCTCAGAGCCGTGGGCGCAGTGGAGAGGAGTACCAGGGCCGTTGCGGCCACGGGAACAAAGGACTGCAGGCGGGATGCTGGACTCGTCAGAGGCTTTTGGGGCGTTGGCGCCATGGAGATATCAATGACGTGGCTGAGCCCACTCTGCCTTCTGGAGGCTAGATCCGCTGATCCTGCCTGATCTCCTCCAGCAGCAGATCCAACTGGCTGAAGGGATCCTCCCCTGCCTCGTTCGAGCTGCCGGGCCCTCCCTCTTCCCGTTGCCACAGCTCATCGATGCCGCAGAGCCGTGCAGCCAAGGCAGTGAGACCTGCCTGAGCGTGAAGGTCCTGGAGGGTCTCGAGCAGAACAGGCATCCGGATCGACTCGGCGCGCAGAGCGCGGCGCAGATCTGCCTGCGTCCGTCCCCGGTGGCGCAACCAGTCCTTGAGGAAGCTCTGCAGATCCTCCAGCTGAGCGGTGTTGAGGGAGGCGATGCCCGCAAGGGCCCGGGCATCGCTGCTGTGGTCAGGCATCAACGGCCGGGGGGGAACCAGCGATCCAGTTTGCGGCGTGCCCGGGCCCGGATGTCAGGAGTGAGGTGACGGCCCGTCAGCCCCAGGAGGGCCGTAAGCGCCACCAGATCATCGCTGAAACCGGCCGCGGGAATGAAATCTGGGATGAGATCGAGCGGAAGCAACAGATAGGTGAGGGCAGCGAGCATGGTGAGCCTCACCTGGGTAGGAGTGTTGCCATCCAGCAGCAGTTCCAGGCATTCCAGGGCCGGCAGAGCAATGGCACGACCCGCCCTGCGCAGCAGGCGTTGCAGAACCCCTTCATCGACAACGGTGCTTTCCAGCACCTCCGCTTCCACGGTGGACTGATCCCCAGCGCTGGACTCCCCGCCATAGGAGGAACCTCCGGAGGGGTCAGAAAAACCGGCGTCGATTGGAGCCATGGCTCGCTCGGGGAGCAACGAACCCTGGCATCATCCTCAACCTTGATGGAGAGCACAAGGACGGTTTCAGGCCGGCTTCGGGCGGTGATCTCTCCCTAGCCGGCTTCGGGCGGTGATCTCTCCCTAGCCGGCTTCCACGAGACCGCTCTGGACACCGGCCTTGCGTAATTTGCGCAAGGCTCGCTGCACCACCTGACGGCAGTATTCGCGGCTGCAGCCCAGCTGCCTGGCCACCTCGGCGAGCGTGCGCCATTCGTGGCTGCCGTCGAGTCCGAAGCGGAGCATCACCACAGCGCGCTCACGGGGGGTGAGGTTCGAGACATCGAGCAACCGCCACACGGATGCACTGCGCTCGGCCAGCTCGGCTCTCTCCAGGGGGGGCATCTCGTTGCTGGGGAGGACGTCGACCAGCTCAGTGGGATCCGACTTGGACTTGACCACCCCCTGCAGGCTGACCGTGACACTGCGCAGCTCGCAGGCCAGGAGATCTTCCACATCGGTGAGCGGAAGATTCATGCTCGTGGCCAGCTCCTTCGGGGACGCGGAGAGGCCATTGGCCTGCAGCAACCGTGCTTTGGCGGCACGAAGTTTTGTGAGCTTTTCATTCACATTCACCGGAATGCGGATCGTGCGGCTCTGGGTAGACAGAGCCCGATTGAGGCCCTGACGGATCCACCAGTAAGCATAAGTACTGAAACGATGACCACGGGTCGGGTCGTACTTCTCGACGGCCCGCACCAGACCAAGGGTTCCTTCCTGAATCAGGTCGAGCAGGTCAAGGCCCTTGCCCTGGTAGCGCTTGGCCAGGTTCACCACCAGGCGCAGATTCGCCGTGATCATCTGATCCTTGGCCCGTTCACCGGTGCGGATGGTGCGGCGCTCCACATCGCTGTAGTCGCAGGCTTCTCCACTGCCGCCGGCCTGGGAGCAGCGCTCGTTGAGGGCGATCATCGCCTGAACCTTGCGGCCGAGGGTGAGCTCCTGGGATGGGGTGAGTAGTTGGTGACGTCCGATCTCTCCGAGAAAGGCACTCAGCGAACTGACCATGATCTGCCTCGAAGCTTTGTTGAATTTAAGGCGAAATTTCACGTATCCCAAAAACACCGGAAAGGTTTCCAACTTCCAACTTGCTTCGGTTTTTGGAATTCATTTCGATTGGCTCACGCCGGGGGCGCTTCGGCTCGACGCCGCCCCTGCCTCGCTACGGTCATGGGCCGTTCAAGTTTGACCCCGGCCATGACAGCCCTGGTTCATCTGCCTGCCGCCCTGGTCCTGCCCACCGGTGTGCTTCCCAGTGCTGCGGTGGCCTATGTCCACTACCTCAGCTTCATGGTCTGTTTCGGGGCCCTGGTGCTGGAACGCCGCCTGATTCGCCCGGATCCGGAACGGTCGGTGGCGATCACCATGGTGATCACCGACATCGTCTATGGCCTTGCGGCTCTCCTGGTGCTGCTGAGCGGCATCCTGCGGGTGCTGCACTACGGCCAGGGCAGCAGCTTCTACACGGAAAATCCTCTTTTCTGGTGGAAGGTGGGGGTCTACCTGTCCGTGGGAGCTCTCTCGCTGTATCCCACGGTCACCTACATCCTCTGGGCCATCCCGCTGCGCAAGGGGGAGCTCCCCAAGGTGAGCCAGGCCCTCGCCAGCCGCCTCGGCTGGATCCTGAACATCGAACTGGTGGGCTTTGCCACCATCCCCCTGCTGGCCACACTGATGGCCCGCGGTGTGGGGCTTCCTGGCTGAGATTGAGGTGCGCGCCCTGCCCTGCCTGGCCCTTCTGGCCCTGGTGATTGCCGGCCCAGCCCAGGCCATTCCAGAGGACCAGGAGCCCTGCCCGGCCGCCAGCGCCAGCCGACCCGCCACGGTCTCCCCCGCTGCCGCGGCCGCCCATGAAGGCAGTTCAGCCCAGCAGCAGGCCCCTGTCCTGGCCGACGGTGGCCCCGACTACCGCCACCGGCTGGAGACCACTCCTCTGGGCTGGCCGCGGCTTGATCGCTGGTGCGTATGGGTGGAGCCCCTGGGGGAAGAGGGTCCTGGATCACGCTTCGAGCGTCGCTGGAAGCAGGCGGTCGAGGCCGCCCTGGCCAGCTGGGGCTCGGAACTGACCTTGGTGCAGGTGAGCGATTCCAGCCGGGCCCAGATCCTGATCGAGCGGCGCCGTCCACCGCTGCTGGATGCCCAGGGTCGCCGCCGCCGGGCCAGCCATGGGAGGGCCCAGCTGGAACTGGTGGAGGTTCAGCGGCAGGGGCAGTGGCGCCTGGAGCCTCGGGTGGTGGTGCTGCTCAGCCCCGATCAGCGCCAGGAAGCCCTGCAGGCCACGGCGCTGCACGAGCTGGGCCACGCCATCGGGCTCTGGGGCCACAGTGATCAGGATGCCGATGCCATGGCTGCGGTGCCTGGCCCCCGGCCGGTGCTGACCCTCAGCGCCCGTGACCGGGCCACGGTGCGCTGGTTGTACCAGCAACCCAGCCGCTTCGGGGCGCCTCCCTAAGAGTTTGCGGAAAAACCACCTGACCATCCGCTTTTTCCCTCCCGAGAGCTGATCACGCCCCGATCGGGATCGTTTTCACTGTTTCAGCGGCTCAGAACGCCAGATTTCATGCGATCTGCCCCGTTGGCGCTCTCTGATCGCTGCCGCCTGGCCACACATCTGGGCAAGCGGCTGTTCATGCCGCCGCCATCGCCGGCTTGAGCAGGTTGCCCAGCCGGATCAGGTTGTAGGCGATCACGTGCAGACCAAACACTGCACTCACCTTGTCAGTACCGCGCAGCTTGAACTGGCGCAGGCCTCCCCACTGCTTGATCCAGCCAAACACCTTCTCAATCCCGCGGCGGGCGTTGACCGACTTGGCGTAGCCCTGGTGGCGGGTGGTGCGGCCATCGATGGCGGAGCCACCAGAGCGAGCAGTGTTCTGAGCCACGTGAGGTGTGACGCCGATGCGGCGCATCTCGGCCACGAATCCCCTGGTGTCGTAGTTCTTGTCGGCACCGATGGTCTTCTGATGGGCACCGGGACGATCCGCCGCCATGGCCCTGGCGGCATCACGCTCCCCGGTGCCCACCGCCTGGGTGACGCGGCAGTCCACGATCAGCGCATGGCGGTTGTCCATGAGCACATGCCCCCGATAGCTTGTTTGGGCTGGATGGACCTTGGACTTGCGGGCCAGCAACGCGTCGGGATCCGTGCCGGAGCGGTGGGTCTTGTTGCTGAGCTTGATACCGCGGAAATCACCCTTGGCACGCTTCTTGCCCTCCTTGGGCGCCCCGAAACCCTCGCCGGGTCCTGATGGCGGAGGCGGCGGGTCGTCCTGTCCGTCGATTCGCTCCAGCGAGGCATGGGAGGCCCAAGCCTGCAGCAGGGTCCCATCCACGGAGAAGTGCTCATCGCTGAGCAGCGGTTTCACCTCCGGCGAGGCCATCAGCTTTTCCAGGAACCTGCCCATCACCTGCTCATTGAGCAGTCGCTGCCCGGTGTCAACTACGTAGGCGGGCGCTTTGCATCAACAACTTGTTACCCATTTCAATTGACGCCTGGTAACACTGGCTTCTGCACGCTTTCACCTTCCTGCAGGCTTGGAGGCCCGGCCACCGCCAGAGCGGCCATCTCGTTCTCGATCCATTGCAGCCGGTAACCGCGCAGGCGCCGCTGCAGGGTGCGCAGGTGGCGTGGGCTGTAGCGCTCCGGGTTGCGGC